>DASQXC010000260.1:0-5292 GCA_035639935.1 Terriglobales bacterium | reverse complement strand
TCTTCTTCTATTTTCTCCCTTGTTGCCTCCGCTTGTGCTGGCAAACCGCAGCGCGTATCAACGGAGTAAACTGAAAGCCGCACGCCCTTCAAAGACCTGCTCAGCTTGCCGCTTTCGCCGTCCTAAACTGCGGCAGCACCTCACGCGCGTAGATCTCCAGCGTCTGCTCTTCTTCGCCACACATGAGGTAAATATTGAACTGCGTCACGCCGACGGACGCCAGCTTGCGCAGCTTCTCGCGGTGCGCTTCCACGGGGCCCACGAGGCAGAAGCGGTCCACAACTTCATCGGAGACGAACTCCGCGTTCTCGCTTCCAACCTCACAATGGTGCAGGTAGTCGTAGCCGCTGCGGTTGCGCACATAGGAAGTGAGCGCTTCCGGCAACTCATCCTGCTTGTACTTTGAGAGCAGGTCTACCACATGGTTCGAGACCAGCGCAGGAAACCAGCGCACGTGTCCGCGGGCCACTTCCAAGTCATCTGAGACCCATACGGGCGCGGCCGCCATCACCTCGATAGACCTAGGGTCGCGACCAGCCTGGGACGCGCCGTCCTTCACATGACGAAGGCACCAGGCGATCAGATCAGGATCGGCAAACTGCAGAATTACGCCATCGGCCACGCGCCCGGCCATGTTCAACACCTTCGGCCCGTATCCAGCGACCCATACCGGAGGCGAACCAGTAGCCCAAGCGATGCGCGTAGGTTGACCGTCGTACTGGATCTCGCGCCCGGCAGTGAGATGGCGGAATCTCTGGATTGACTCTTCCAGTTCCTGCACAGTGACTGGCTTCTTGCCCAGCACGCGGCGCGAGCTGTCGCCGCGTCCGATGCCCAGCTCCATGCGGCCGCCGGAGATCAGGTTAAGCGTCGCGAAGAGGCTGGCGGTCACAGTGATATCGCGCACCGCAGGATTGGTGACGCACGGTCCGATGCGCATGTGCCGGGTGTTCGCGGCCATCAGGGTCATCAGCGGATAGGGTTCCATCCACAGCACGTGCGAGTCGAAAATCCACGCGTATTCAAACCCGGCATGTTCCGCCTGGCGCGTCAGGGCGAGGATGCGCTCCACGGTCATGTCCGGCTTGAAGGTGATCCCAAACCTCATGTGGCCTCCGGGACCGCGGCAGGAGCAAAAAGTGCCCGATTTTAGCATGCAGTAGAATGCATCTGCTCTCTCATGGACAAATCCTAGGAGGGACGCAAATGGCGTTTGACATTGTCATCGCCAACGGCACGGTGGCTACGGCGACTGACACATATCAGGCTGACGTCGGCATCGAAGCAGGAAAGATCGTTGCCATCGCGCGCAGCCTGCCGCGTGAAAACGCCGGTCGATTGATCGAAGCTGCAGGCAAGTACGTCTTCCCTGGCGGCATTGACGTGCATACCCATCTCGATATGCCCTTCGGCGGCACCACCAGCTCCGACGATTTCGAGACCGGCACTCGCGCGGCCCTGTTCGGTGGGACGACAACGCTCATTGATTTCGCGATCCAGTACAAGGGCCAGTCACTGCGCACAGCCTTCGACACGTGGATGCAGAAGGCCGCCTCCAAAGCAACCAGCGACTATTCCTTCCACTGCATCATTACCGATCTGCCGGACGCGCAGTTAGAAGAAATGCCTGCGCTGGTCCGCGAGGGCGTCAGCAGCTTCAAGCTGTTCATGGCCTATCCCGGTGTGTTCATGCTGGACGACGCCAGCATCTTCAAAGCCTTCCGCGTCGCCGCCAAGACAGGCGCCATGGTTTGTATGCACGCGGAGAACGGCGGCGCCATTGACGTGATCGTCAAGCAGGCGCTGGCCGAAGGCAAAACCGCTCCCAAGTACCACGCGCTCACGCGCCCTACCACGGCGGAAGCGGAAGCCACGGCGCGCGCCATCGCGCTGGCGGAGATGGCGGGCGCGCCGGTTTACATCGTCCATCTCAGTTGCAATGACGCCTTGGAAAAAGTTCGCGAAGCTCGCGACCGCGGTTTGCCTGTTTATGCCGAGACCTGTCCGCAATACCTTTACTTGTCGATCGAGAATTTCGACGTGCCCGGCTTCGAGGGCGCGAAATACGTCTTCACCCCGCCGCTGCGCGAGAAATGGCACCAGGAAAGGCTGTGGCAGGGGCTTAAAAACGACCACCTGCAGGTGGTCTCCACCGACCACTGCCCGTTTTGCTACAAGGAGCAGAAGGAGCTGGGCATCGGCGACTTCACTAAGATCCCAAACGGAGGCCCGGGCATCGAGCACCGCATGAGCCTGGTTTACTCGGGCGGCGTGGCGCAAGGACGCTTCAGCGTGAACCGTTTCGTGGAGTTAGTCGCGACCACGCCCGCCAAGCTCTTTGGCCTGTATCCGCGCAAGGGTACAGTCGCCGTCGGCAGCGACGCCGATCTGGTGATCTTCGATCCGAAGCGCCGGCACACCATCAGCGCCAAGACGCACCACATGCGCGTGGATTATTCCATGTTCGAGGGCATCGAAGTCACAGGAATGCCGGACGTGGTGCTCTCGCGCGGGCGCGTGGTGGTCGAAGGCGACACTTTTCTCGGGCGCGCAGGCCAAGGCGAGTTCCTCAAGCGGGCGACCTACGCGGGCCTGTAACGCACGAGGTTGATCCAGGCGCCAAAGAGTTCTCGTGCAAGCTGCTCACGATCAATTTTCATATGGCACGCAACCTCGGAGAGGATACTGCTCAAGGTGCCGACACGAAGGGTGGCGTGGGCAGGTATAGTGATGTGGTGTTGCTCGCCACCTACCGTCCGAGTGAGCCGCAGGTGACTGCCCACCCTGCCTTGTGATCCGATATCCATACGCCTCCAGTTTTTTGGTCAGTTCGCGCCCGCTTAGGTCACGCGGGAGTTCACGCTGGCATGACCTCATCCTTCACGATGTGCAGGCGGATGACCGGCGGACGCGAGCCTTCCTCGAAATGACATTGCACAGCCTCCCGTACTGCCTTGCGCAGCTCGTCCAGACTGTCGGCTTGGGTGAAGATCCCGTGCCCCAAAGCGCGGGCCTCATAACCGCCTTCCGGCGACTCCTCAACCGCAAAAATGACTTCCTTAGCTTTCATGCGCATCACTTCTGCTTGAGCTTGAGTTTCTCCTTGTTGTCCTCAAGGAAGGAACGCAGATCGGAGCCGGCATCAAGCAGGCGCACCCACTGTTCATAGTAGAGTGTGACCGGAAAGCGGCCGAGACCATAGACGCTGACTCCACCCTTTTCACTGACCCTGAATTCCAGATTGCCAGACCGAGCGCCTTTGCGCTCCAATTCCGCCAGCCGCGCTTTCAGCTCCTCGTAGGTCGGTTCGGCCATCACAACTCTCCTTAGGGACTTTATCGTTGGGATTATATGGCATAAGTAGGAAAGTCCCCTGCTGGGTTATAAACTGTTCGCGTGGAGTCGCATCCTGGATCCGTGCGCCGCATGAAAACCTATACTGGCGCCACAGGCTATGTGTATCAATATTATTTTGTGGGAAAGCGGCCGGCACTGCCGCCGGAGGATCCAGCCACGGAATTTATCTTCGATGTCACGGCAGATCGCAAAACCACCTTCGCAGCAAGCGTGTTTCTGAAGCCGGGGGCGCTTGAAACCTGGCGCGGACAGCATAGTCGCGAGCTCACCGAGACGGAACAGTATGCCGCGGCCAAGATGCGCCTGTTGCGCGCTTTCGACGAGATTGAAACCATGATGAAGCACGGTCGCCGCCTGGTAATTGATTCTGAAAACATTGAGGAACTGCTTGAGCCGCTGGGTTTGGACTAGGGCACTCCGAAAAATCAGGATTCGCGTCTGGTGCTAGGTTCTCTGCACAAATGACCAGCGACCCGCCCGCCAACCAAGCTGCGCCCGTGCCCAAAGCTTCGTCCAGTTCGCGTGTCCCACACGGGTTGCGCGCGCTGCGCCACCGCAATTTCCAGCTCTTCTTCGGCGGCCAACTGATTTCCCTCATCGGCACCTGGATGCAGAACGTAGCGCAGTCCTGGCTGGTTTATCGCCTGACCGGGTCTTCCTTCCTGCTGGGCGCGGTTGGATTTGCGGGGCAGATCCCGGTGTTTCTGATGGCGCCTGTAGGCGGCATCGTCGCCGATCGCAGAAACCGCCAGCATGTAGTCATCGCCACCCAGACGATCTCGATGCTTTTGGCTTTCGTCCTCGCCGGCGTGACCCTCACCAACCTGGTTCAGGTGTGGCACGTGGTCTTACTGGCTGCGCTGCTGGGCGTGGCAAACGCCTTCGACATCCCAGCGCGCCAGGCCTTCATCGTGGACATGGTCGGAAAGGAGGACCTCATCAACGCCATTGCCCTGAACTCTTCGATGTTCAACGGCGCGCGTGTCGTGGGCCCTGCGGTCGCCGGACTGCTTGTGGCCTCGATCGGCGAAGGCTGGTGCTTTTTCGCGAATGCCATCAGTTATGTGGCGGTGATCGTTGGTCTTTTGATGATGCGGGTGGGCCGACAGCCCGGTAAGGCATCAGGTTCGCCGTTGGAAAACATCATGGAAGGATTCGATTACGTCCGCCGTACGCGGCCGATCCGTGCTCTGCTGCTGCTGCTCGGACTGGTTAGCCTGGTGGGCATGCCGTACGCGGTGCTGATGCCAATCTTTGCCGATCGGATCCTGCATCGCGGGGCCAACGGCCTTGGCATTTTGATGGGCGCCACTGGGGTAGGTGCGCTCGTCGGCGCGCTGACCCTGGCGTTCAAGCGAGGTCTGCGCGGCCTGGGCAGTTGGATCATGTTCTCCTCGGCGGGATTCGGCGCTTCGCTCATACTGTTTGCGATTTCGAAGAACTTCTGGTTGTCGGTGGCGCTGCTGATGCCCGCCGGCTACTCCATGATGGTGCAGATGGCCTCGTCGAACACCCTCATTCAATCCATGGTCCCAGACCAGCTTCGCGGGCGCGTGATGTCCGTGTACTCGATGATGTTCATGGGCATGGCGCCCATCGGCGCCCTGGCTGCGGGCAGCGTGGCCCAGCATCTAGGCGCGCCCTTGACGTTGGCCCTGGGCGGTATGGCTTGTATTCTCGGCTCCGCCGTGTTCGGGTTACGCCTTCCGGTGATGCGAGTCGAGGCCCGCCGGCTCATTCTGGCGCAAGGTCTCGCGGGCGGAGACCCACCGCAGGAGATCGTGTCCCAGCAAGCCTCAGGAGAAACTTAGACATCGGCTGATCGGGACCTCACAACTGGGAAGCAGCTCCTAGGGCTCGGAAATGAAAGCGCCGCGGCGACGGCGACGCTATGTCCGGCTCAGTTTGTTATGCGCCGCGCTTTTTCTCCATCCG
>DASQXC010000259.1:0-6374 GCA_035639935.1 Terriglobales bacterium | reverse complement strand
ATCCACGGCGCACCAGTGTAGAAGTCGCGGAAGCAGCTCTCGACCTCAGCGGCTTCCATCGGCTGCCGCAGGCGGACATAAATGGTCGAGAGAATTCCGCGGGGGATGGGCAGCAGATGCGGCGTGAAGATCAGTTCCCGAGGCTCGAGTTCAAGCTGCTCCAGGATTTCGCCGGTGTGGCGATGGCTGAATACCGCATAGGCGGAGAGATTGTCGGCGACTTCGACGAAATGGGTCTTCGCCGTAGGCTGGCGGCCGGCGCCAGAAGCGCCGGACTTCGAGTCGCAGATGATGCCGTGCCCGCGATCGACCAGCCCCGCGCCTACCAGAGGCGCCAGCGCCAGAATAATTGAGGTGGCATAGCAACCGGGATTGGCCACGAGTTGCGCATCCAGCAACCGTTCGCGATGCAGCTCCGGCAGGCCGTAAACCGCGGTTTCGGTCAGCGCGGCCGCGAGCTGCGGTTCGGGATCGCAGAAGCCGTAGACCGCACGGTGCTCAGGTTGACGCAGCCGCCAGGCGCCGCTCAGGTCGATGACCCGCAGCCCACGCCGTAGCGCCTCGGGGATCATTTCGCGCGAGACTTCGTGTGGCGTGGACATGAACAGCAAGTCAACACCCGCCAGCTTCGACCAGGAGAACGGTTCCAGCGGGTAGCTGCCATTGCCGGAGATGTGGGGATAGAGATCGGCCAAATCCGCCGCATCTTCTTTTTCGCGACCCAGCAGCAGCGGCTTGCTCAGCCGCGGGTGCCGCGTGAGAAGACGGGTCAGCTCGAAACCGGCATAGCCGGTAGAGCCAACGACAGCGCTCTGGATGGCGGGTCTCATGCCAGGAGTTCCTCCAGCCGGCTTAGCAGCCTCCGCGCGGATTTCCGGTCGGGGCAGATCACCAGGATGGTGTCGTCTCCGCCCACGGTGCCCACAATCTCGGGCCAGTCTTCCGCATCGAGCCCGGCTGCGACCGGCTGGGCGCTGCCCGGAGTGGTCTTCACCACCAGCAGGTTCTGCGCTTCGCGTACGCGAAGGACGAACTCCCGCAGCAGGCGCGCGATGCGAGGGGCACCCGCGTCAGCTAGGGTCTCCCCGGGCGGGGCCATGTAGCCTTCCGGGGTCTTGACCAGCCCCAGATCGTGGATGTCGCGGGAGAGCGTCGCCTGGGTCACCTTGAAACCGAGCCGGGAGAGCCGCAGCCGCAGCTCGTCCTGATTAGCCAGAGGCTCCTGCTGCACGAGTTCGAGAATGCGGTTCTGACGCGCCAATTTGGACATCGGGAGAGATGAATATGTATGCACTTATACGCGCGGCTGCATAGTTATCCGCACAACCGTATAAATATGCACGCCGGCGCAGTAAGGTGTCAACAGAAAAAACTTCCGCTCGGGTGTTACTGGGCTGCAGGCCGGCGCGTAGAGACGCAGCATGCTGCGTCCTCTACACAAGTCCTCTACACAATTAGTGTGCGCTCGGAGCCGAGATCTCTGCGGAACTGAGTTTGGCCAGGCACTCTCGGCTATAATCCTGTTAAATTGAGACATCTCTCCGTAATCGCGGCCCTTATGATTGTCCTTGTCTCGCTGCCCGGCTGGGCGCAGCGGGGGCCGCTGCCGCGCAAGAGCTTGCTGGTGCTGCCCTTCGAGAACAATTCCAAGGTCCCCGGTCTGGATTGGATCGGGGAATCCTTCCCCGAAATTCTCGGCCCGCGGATGGCCGGCTTCTTCGTCCTGGATCGCCAAGAGCGGCTGAACGCCTTCGATCGCATGGGGCTGCCGGCGGGCCTGCGCCCCTCGCGTGCCACCGTGTACGAGATCGCGCAGGCAATGGAACTGGATTACGTCGTCCTCGGCAGCTATTCCTACGACGGGCAGAGCTTCTCCGCGCGCGCGCAGGTGCTCGACGTGCAGCGGTTGCGCCTTTCTGAGCCGGTCATTGCCTCCGGTTCCCTGCCTTCGCTGATACATGTTGAAACCCTGCTGGCGCAGCGTTTAATGCAGATCCTCGCGCCGAATTTCGCGGCCTCGCGTGGCGAGTTCCTCTCCCCGCAGCCTGCGCCGCGCCTCGATGCTTTCGAGAATTACATGCGCGGCCTGGTGGCTGGTTCGCAGCAGGCGAAAATCAATCGGTTGCGTGAGGCCGTGCGCCTAAGCCCTGCCTACACGCAAGCCATCTTCCAATTGGGGAAGACGTACTACGAGGCGCGTGACTATACGGCGGCAGCAAGCTGGCTGGAGCGCATCTCAAAGAACGACCCGCTCGCCCGTGAAGCGAACTTTTATCTTGGCATCGCCGACTACTACCTGAATCAGTTTGAAAAGGCCCAGAAGGCCTTTGATTTCGTTGCCGCGCGCATGCCGCTCACCGAGGTGTACAACAATCTGGGTGTAGTGGCTGGCCGGCGGGGGCAGAAATCCGCGCCAGAGTACTTCGAGCGTGCCGTCGAGGCCGACCCCAAGGATCCTGATTACCGTTTCAATCTGGCGATTGCCCTGGCACGGACCGGGGACTCGGCTGGTGCAGCTCGTCAGTTGCGCGAAGTACTGGCGCTCAAGCCGTCGGATGGGGAGGCGAAGTCCCTGCTCGATGCGGTAACTCACCCTCCCGGAATCGCCACCAGTGCCGCGCTCACCAGCACAGCGCAGTTCAAGTTGCCGCTGGAACGCATCAAGCGCAATTACGATGAGGCCTCGTTTCGCCGGCTCGCGTTCGAGCTCGAGAACCTGAGCGAGATGAAGCTGGCCGCCAGGCCGCCACGCGAGCACGCACAGTTCCACGTGGAGCGCGGGCGAGAGCTGCTAAACCAGGGCTTCGCCGGCGAAGCTGAGAAGCATTTTCGAGAAGCTGTAATGCTGGATCCCACCAATGCAGCAGCGCACCTAGGCATAGCGCTGATCCTGGCCGCCGAGAAGCCTTCCGAGGCGAGGGCAGAGGCCCGTACCGCCCTTTCGTTGCAAGTTTCCGCGGAGGCATACCTGATCCTCGCGCAACTCGAGCTGCGAGAGAATAACGCCGAGGCCGCACGCGAACACGTGGAACACGCGCTCCGGCTCGAGCCGGCAAATGCCGCCGCAGTGGCGCTGAAGCGCGATATCGCCGCGCGGCTTGCCGGCAAGTCGCACATCCTGACCCCGCAGTGAAGACGCTCTTCAAAGCCGCTGTTCTGCTGGCGCTCGTGGTCCTGCTCGCGCCGTTTCCGGCGCGCGGCGACGTGTTGCGGATCGTCGTCCACGACACTATCCACCCCATTTCCGACGAGTTCATCGGACGCGCCCTGGATCAAGCGGCACGCGAGCACGACGGGGCTGTCCTCATCGAGCTCTCGACGCCCGGCGGACTGGTGGATTCCACGCGGTCCATCATCCAGAAGATCCTGGCCTCCCCTGTTCCGGTGATCGTGTATGTGGCCCCCAGTGGCGCTCGCGCCGCGTCGGCGGGCTTCTTCATCCTGGAATCGGCCGACATCGCCGCCATGGCTCCGGGCACGAATACCGGCGCCGCCCACCCGGTGATCTTCGGCGGCGAGAAGATGGACCAAGTGATGAAAGAGAAGATGGAGAACGATGCCGCAGCGTTCATGCGGTCGTTCGTTTCCAAGCGCGGGCGCAACCTGGAACTCGCGGAGTCAGCCGTGCGCCAGTCCAAGTCCTTCACCGACCAGGAAGCCCTCAAGGAACACCTCATTGACGTCATTGCTCCCGACGTTCAGGACCTGCTCAAGCAGCTCGACGGCCGCAAGGTGACGCGCTTCAATGGTTCGACGACGGTACTCGACCTCGCCAATCAGCGAGTGCGGGCACTTGACATGTCGGTGAAGCAGCGCATCCTTGATTTCATCATGGATCCCAACGTCGCGTTCATCCTGTTCGCCATTGGGATGCTGGCGCTCTATGTGGAGTTCAACCACCCCGGAGCCATCCTGCCCGGAGTGGTGGGGTTCATTTTCATTTTGCTCGCGGTATTCGCCTTCAACATCCTGCCCACGCGTTACGCGGCGCTGATCCTCATCATAGCGGCATTCGTGCTGTTCATTCTCGACGCCAAGTTTGCCACTCATGGCGTGCTGACCGCGGGAGGCATTGCGCTGATGATTCTGGGGGCGCTTTTGTTGGTGGACGCTCCCATCCCTGAGATGCGGGTGCGCTTGCTGACCGCGCTCGCGGTCAGCGTGCCGATCGGCGTGATCACTGTCTTCCTGGTCGGTCTGGTGATCAAAGCACGACGCGGGAAAGTTGTCACCGGACTGCAGGGGCTGATCGGCGAAGTTGGCGTGGCGCGAACCTCGCTTCAGCCTCAAGGTAAGGTGTTCGTCCATGGCGAACTCTGGGACGCTGTTTCGTCCGTGAACGTCGCGCCCGGTGAGCGCGTGCTGGTGAAGCGCATTGATGGCCTGCGCCTGGAAGTGGAGCCGGTGAAATAGGGGATCGTTCGTTTCGACGCGTCACTCTCGACCGTCGGCAACCACAATCAGAGATCGAAGAGAAGCTCGAAGAGTTCGTCGATCCCTGCAAACAATGTATCGGCTAGAGTGAACGGATCGACGTAGGCACTCTGAAAGTACACGTGGGCGGGGACGCTTTGGGGCGATCGCGTGGGAATCAGAGGTTCGGGCGGGATACTCTGCAGCGTCAGGGACCGGTCATATTGCTCCCGCCGCGCGCGGTCCCGCAACACGTCGTACGCTTCAACCACTTCGCGAAATTGTTCGGCGGACCCGCCGGGGCCCGCGTCGGGATGGTGGCGGCGTGCCTGGGTTCGAAAGGCGTGCCGAATAGCTCCCTCATCCGCGGCCTGGCGTACTCCGAGAATTGCGTAGTAATTCTTCAATCCGGTCCTCCATTTATACCGCCCTCCAGCTCTTGACTCTCACGGCTGCTCTCTCTGCTGGCTGATCTTCAGAGACAGCAAATGTGGCGGAACGATTGCTTGCCGTGAACGCCGGCACCATCCGGCCCGTATTTCTGCTGACTGGCAGCGGCGAGTACAGCAGCCAACAGGACGAGCCGCCGAACTCGCCACCGAGCATGACATTTAGTGCGCTGACGCGCTCCTGATCCGATGCGCCCAGCGAGACCACACGAACCAAGCCGCGGCCGCCAGAATCAGTCCCAGGATGACGGCGTCGAGACGATGGAACCACAGTTTCAGCCGCGGGTCGGTCTCCCATTTTTCGCCCAGCTTCATGCCGATATAGGCCAGCACGAAGCACCATGGCCATGAGCCCACAAAGGTATAAATGTGAAAGGACACTCTCGGCATGCGTCCTATACCGGCTGGCAATGCAATGAATGTCCGCACCACGGGCAGCAGGCGTGCAAGGAAAACTGCCGCACTGCCCCAGCGCGCGAAGAAATGGTCGGCCCAGTCCAGTTCCCGCCGGCTGAGCAGGATGTAGGAGCCGTAACGCTCGACGAGCGGCCTTCCACCGAAGAAGCCCAGCTCGTACGCGATCACCGACCCCAGGTTGCAGCCGACCGCCCCGGCAGTCGCTACCCACAACAAGCGAAAACGACCAGCGTAGACCAAGTATCCGGAGAACGGCATGATCACTTCGGAAGGCAGCGGAATGCAGGCTGACTCAATCGCCATCAGCACTACGATTCCCTTATAGCCGGCCGCCGAGATCACTCCGACGATAAAGGCACTCACCGCAGCAATGGCGCGGGCGATCATGCAGGATTCAAGCCGAGAACGGGCTCAGAACTCATTTCCGTCTTGTGCGAAAGTGTAGCCCGGCAGCGTGGCACCTTCGGGGATCTTTTTTACGTGGATGCGCACCGTTTCGGCCGGCAAGCTGGAGTCGGCCGCACGCAGCATGGCATATTGCGCTAGCGCCTCGTTGTAAACCTTGGTCACAAGAAAATGTTTGCCGCTGTGGTCCTCACGCCAGATCTGCCCTGGCTGAATGGTTTTTACCGCCATATGGACAGAGTAGCGGCGACCGAAGACGACGTCAAACCCGGTGCCGTCTTTGTTACCTGTACCCCCGTTTATAATGCGCTCCGACGAAGCGTATGGCACCGTTCACGTTGAACGAAGCTTGCCTCGCGGTTGAGGACTTCCGCCATCCCGGAGGATGGACAGGCGTGGCTGATCCTGCCGAGCGCGCCCGCTTCTACAGCCGCCAACTGGAAGCGGGAAAGATCCTGCTCTTCTCCGCTCCACCATTCGCCCTGGCTCAGGCAGACCGCGATTTCCTGCTGAGCCGCCGCCAAACCAGTTCCAAATTTCACAAGAACATCTCCTACAAGCCATCCAGAGACAAATTGAGTGGAGTTTCCTCCGGGGAGCCCGAGGATACAGAGCGTGTCCACCGCATTTTGCGTGAGTACTCGCGCGCGGTGACGCGTTTCTTAGCGGCGCTTCTTTTGCCCTATGCTG
>DASQXC010000258.1:0-3233 GCA_035639935.1 Terriglobales bacterium | reverse complement strand
GGCGGTCTCGAATCTGACTTCCCCCGGGGAAAAGGTATTGGTGCTTACCGCCGGGAAATTCGGTGAGCGGTGGCGCGATTTGGCGAAAGCCTTCGGCTGCCGGGTGGAACTGGTGAGGGCCGAGTACGGCCAAACTTTTTCGCTTGATGAGGTGCAGGACAAGCTCTCGCCTGAGGTGCGTGCCGTGTACATGCAGGCGACGGAGAGCTCGACTGGTTGTCGGCACGACGTCAAGGGCGTGGCCAGGCTGCGGCGTGGCGGCGATACGCTGCTGGTGGTCGATGCGATCACCGGACTGGGCACGACGCATCTCGATGTGGACGGCTGGGGCATCGACGTTATCATCGGCGGCTCGCAGAAGGCGGTCATGGTGCCGCCGGGCGTGGCCTATCTCGCAGTGAGCGAGCGGGCATGGCAGCGGATGGAGAGCGCACGGAATCCCCGCTACTACTTCGACCTGCGCAAGGAGCGCAAGGTCGCGGCCAAAGGAGAATCGGCGTTTACGCCGGCAATCTCGGTGGTGGCGGGCTTGGCAGCCTCGCTCGACTATATCCGGGAGATGGGCGGCGGCGACCTGAGCGCAGGCCGCGAGGCGTTGATTGGGAATGCGGAAACCATGGCGGAGATGACGCGGGCAGCAGCACAGGCTCAGCGGCTTGCCCTGTTCGCAGCCGTACCGAGCGCGGCCCTGACGGCGCTGCTGCCGCCGCCGGGCACGGATTCCGGTGAGATCATCAAGCTCTTACGCCAACAGTTCGGTGCCGTGGTCGCTAATGGTCAGGGCGAGATGAAGGGCAAAATCTTCCGCATCGCCCACCTCGGGTACTACGACTACATGGATACTATGGGGATCATCGCCGCGCTGGAGCATATCCTCGAATATGTGGCGCGCCCGCGCCACTTCGAGTTCGGCCTGGCATTGAAGGCCGCGCAGGAAGTTTACGCCCGCGCCTTAGCGGAAAAGCATCAGTTAGCTATCAGCTCGTAGGATTTGCACGAATAACAATCGATGTGGAAGCCCACGCCTCAGGTGGGAATTATGGGCTGAAAGAGGTGCGCCTTGAGGCGCTGTGAGCATCTCGGCCGTTTGCCACAGCGGCTGAAGCCGCACTCAGCGTGGCCTTCTTTCCCCACGCCTAAAGGGCATGGGCTTCCACACCCGAACACTGCACGCGCTACAATTCGTCCGATGAAGGTCGTGATTGCCGAAAAAATCTCCCCTGCGGCCGTCGATCTCTTCCGCGATGAGGGAGGCTGGACGGTGCTTACTCCCGAAGAGATTGAAGGCAAGCTGGCGCCGCACTTGGCCGATGCGGATGCGCTCATCGTGCGCTCCGCAGTCAAAGTGGATGCGCGGGTACTCGAACCGGCCACCCGGCTACGGGTGATCGGCCGCGCCGGTGTGGGCGTGGACAATATTGACCTTGATGCAGCGACAAAAAAAGGCATCGCGGTAATGAACACGCCCGGCGCAAACGCCGTGGCGGTCGCCGAGCACACGATGGGACTGGTACTGGCCATGGCCCGCCACTTGTGCCGAGCCAATGCCCTCATGCACACCGGCAGATGGGAGAAGAGGGCGCTGGAGGGAACCGAGTTGCGGGGCAAGACGCTCGGCATTGTGGGGTTGGGAAGGGTGGGGCTGGAAGTTGCCAAACGGGCGCGGGGTTTCCAGATGACCATTGTCGCGCATGATCCATTCGTCTCCACCAGCATCGCGCGCGACTTGGAGATCCGCATGACGAGCCTGGATGAGATTTACGCCACGGCGGACTACATTACCGTGCACGTCGGCCTGACACCGCAGACGGCGGGCATGATCAACGCTGCAACCATCCGCAAGATGAAGCGCGGCGTGCGCCTGGTGAACTGTGCGCGCGGTGAATTGGTGGACGAGGCGGCACTGGCCGAAGCCCTCAAATCCGGACACGTGGCCGCCGCCGCGTTGGATGTCTTTCAGCACGAGCCGCCTCGTGACTCCCCCCTTATCCCGCTGGAAAACGTGCTGATGTCGCCGCACATTGCCGGCTCGACGCATGAGGCGCAGGAAGCCGTCGGCTATCAGATCGCGCTCCAGGTCAAGGAGTATCTGAAACACGGCGTCATCCAGAACGCGGTGAATATCCCCTCGGTGTCGCACGAGGAGTACGTGGAAATGCATCCCTACATCGTGCTGGCGGAGCGGCTGGGATCTTTTCTGGCGCAGGCCACCGACGGCAATGCGGAGGAGGTCGTGGTCCGTTATTCCGGGCCGATCGCGGAGTGGAAGACGGAGCTGCTGCGGAACGCGGCCTTGAAAGGCATCATCAATCACACGCTCTCGGAACAGGCTAACCTGGTGAACGCGGCGACCATCGCCGGTGACCGAGGCATCAAGGTGCGCGAGACGAAGAAGCCGCGGCCTTCGGGGGGCGGCGCCGCCAATGTACTTTCAGTCACGCTCAAGACCACGGCCGAAGAGCACCTGGTGCGCGGTACGGTGCTGCACGAAAGGCAGCCGCGCCTTCTGGGCGTGGACGACATCGATGTGGAAGCCCCGCTGGAGCACAACCTGGTGTACATGCGCAACTTGGATGTACCGGGTGTGATTGGCAGGATCGGGACCATCCTCGGCGACCACCACATTAATATAGCCAATTTTTCCTTAGGGCGGCGCGAGAAGCCCGGCCAGGTGACCGAAGCCATCGCCGTAGTCCATGTGGATTCCCGCGTCCTTGAAGACGTGCTCAACGAGCTGCGCCGGGTGCCGGCAGTGCAGGTAGCCAAGGCAATGCGGTTGTGAGATTTATCTTGTTAACAAATGCTATCGGCATGCTTCACCCACAGAGCCGCCTATAGTGCGACATTTGTTCGATCAGCGCTGAAACCCTAAAGAAGTGGCCGAAAGCACCTGAGTAATTTTACGCGTCGCGTGTTCCCTCTCGGTGCCTTTGTTATGTAAGTCTTACACCGTTCCCACGATTACGCGAGGACATGTACGGTCCTTTAAGTTTCCCAATCTAAGTGGCTTAGCGTGTGGACAGCTACTTGCACTGTGATCGTGAGAGGGCTTGGAGGGGCTATGACACGTGTGATTCGAGTTTTGGCGATGCTCGCAATAGCAACGGGTGTGCCGCTTGCGATGCACGCACAGAACACCTGGGGCAAAAAAGGCGATCAAGCGAAGGTGCAGGAAACGAAAGCTCAGACCACGAGCAACCCTGAGCACCGCCGTTGGGGCTGGATTCACCCTC
>DASQXC010000257.1:0-2387 GCA_035639935.1 Terriglobales bacterium | reverse complement strand
CTGCTGGGCGACGATGACTTCCTGGGTGCGGTCTCCATTGGGAACTGGGGTTAGGGAGACACGGATGGTGTCGCCGATGCCCTCCTGCAGCAGCACGGAGAGAGCTGCCGTGGAGGACACGATTCCCTTGGCGCCCATGCCTGCCTCCGTCAAGCCGAGGTGCAGCGGATATTGGCAGCGCGCAGCCAGCGCGCGGTAGACGTCAATCAAGTCCTGCACTCCGCTCACTTTCGCGCTGAGGATGATCTGATCAGCACGGAGGCCGTACTTCTCGGCGCGCTCAGCCGAATCCAGTGCGCTCACGACCATCGCCTCGAGCGTGACTTCGCGGGCGTCGCGCGGCTCAGCCCGGCGTGAGTTCTCATCCATCATGCGCGTCAGCAGCGCTTGGTCGAGCGAGCCCCAGTTCACGCCGATGCGCACCGGCTTGTGGTTCTCGATTGCCACCTCGATCATGGTGCGGAAGTTGTCGTCGTACTTCTTGCCGATGGAGACATTCCCGGGATTAATGCGGTACTTGGCCAGTGCGCGGGCGCAATCGGGATGCTTTTTCAGCAGCAGGTGGCCGTTGTAATGGAAGTCGCCGATGATGGGCACGCGCACGCCCTGCTGCTCCAGTCCTTCGACGATGCGCGGCACTGCGGCGGCGGCCGCGTCATGATTCACCGTCACCCGCACCAGTTCGGAACCGGCCCGCGCCAGATCAGCGGCTTGGCGAACCGTGGCGGCGACATCGGCGGTGTCGGTGTTGGTCATGGACTGCACCACGACGGGGGCATCACTGCCCAGGCGCACCCCGCCGACATTCACGGTGACAGTTTTGCGGCGCTGAATGCTTGCCATGCGGATTTCAGTGTATCACGCGAGAAAGGAAGCAATTAGCAATTGGCAATTAGCACTTGGACGATTTGCCCATTGGGATGCCGCGAAAGCTAAATGCAAACTGCCAATTGCCAAGTGGCTCGGTCGCTACTTGCGTCCAAGAAAGCGGATGCGGGTCGTCAAGGCCCGCCCTTGGGCACCGGAGAAGGTGGGAAAGGGATGCGCTGAGGTGATCTCGTTGTTCACGAAGGCTGGATTTTGGTGGTCGGTGATGTTGTCGAAGCCAGCGCGAATAGCCCACCACGCTCGGAACAAGTAGAAGCGCCTTTCCAGATGCAGATTGAGCGTGAAGTAACTCGGGAAACGCCGATCACCCGGCGGTTCCACAAGTTCCTGCTGCTCATTGATAAGGTTGAATGCGAAGCCGCTGCGCGCTTCCATGGAATACCCGAGGTCGAATCCTTTGATGAAAGGCAGAAATCCCCAAGACAGGAAGCGATTTGGCGTATCCCAGGGATAAGGCCCGGGCGCCTGCGCGCTGAAAATCGGATTGTCCACGTTGAAATCCAGCACTTGATTCGACCGTGTCCGCGAGCGCGTATACGAAGCCATAATCATGTGCCCGTTGCGAAACGTGCGCCGGGCTTGAATCTGCACGGCGTCATACCGGTCGCGACGCGTGTTCTCCAGGACGAAGCTGCCACCCGGCGCACCATTGATGGTGTTGTACACGAAGCCGTTCGTTCCACGCTTCTGCACGAACTCAGCCTTCATATAGACCGAAGCCGGGAGCTTGTGTTCCAGACCCAGGCTCCAGTTGAGGAACCGGGGCGCCTCCAGAGTGCCCGGGATGATGCTGAAACTAGATGTAACCGTGCGGACGAGAATTCCATTACTGTCGAAGGAGGAATCTGTGCGCTCGCCCGCTTGTGGGCGGACGACCAAGAACAATGGAGTGGCGTCGTAGAAGAGGCCCACCCCGGTGGAGAGTTTCGTGTTGCCACTCTTGTCGAGCGCGCAGCTCGTGGCCAGACGCGGCGAAAATAGCGAATGGCGCACAATCTCATCCCAGTCATACCGTAGCCCGTATTCCACCAGGAGTCGTTCCGCAGGCGACCAGCGGTCCTGTGCGTACCCGCTCAGCTCGGTGTTGTGTCTTTCCGAGGCAGGGGCTCCGGGGAACTCCGAAGTCCGACTGACTGTGCCGTCCTCCCTCAAAAACGTGATTGGCAGCCGGAGAAAACTGAAGTCATATCGCAATCGATCGGCATCGGCTCCGACCTTGAACTCGTGCCGACCATGCCGCTGATGCACAGGGAGATAGAAATTGGCGAAGAACTGCAGGCGGTCGGCTTCGGTGTAGGCGGTGAGGTAGTAGCTCCCCTCCGCCTTCTCAGGGGTGATGACATAAGGTGCTACACCGCGTGGGACCGCGCTCAGATCGTATCGATTAAAGTCCAATCCCGCTTCCAGCGGTTCGCCCCGTGGAGGGGAGTACTGGTCCTTAATGCTGCCCTCGTACACGGGCGCATCCATCACTGGGGTTGCTGGCTGCGGGTTCAGGG
>DASQXC010000256.1:0-8678 GCA_035639935.1 Terriglobales bacterium | reverse complement strand
AAGCCCAGCGCACCGATGAGGCCGTCCGTCGCCGAACCGGCCACCACGTCTACCTCCTTCTCCTTGAGTGCGCGATACAGCAGCCCCAGGTCCATGATGCGCGGCGGCGCGGCGAAACGCAGGCCGTAGGTGCGGGCCAGTCCGGCATATCCGTCGGGACGCTCCATGAACTCGTAACCGAAACCCGCGCGCCACTGCCGCGCGTATTTTGCGGCCTGGGAAATCGTGTGGAGGTGCAATCGCCGTGCGTCTTCTCCGCGAATCACGATGGCGAACGTGTTGTCGAAGCCGAGCGGTTCGCCCACCGCCAGTCCGAAGCGCCGTGCGTACCCTACCTTGACCCGTTGGTAGACCTCCTGATGGTCGTTCGAAGGCTTTTCTTTGAGAATCGCGGTCAACGCCGTTCCCGTATACTCGACGTACATGTCAATGCGCCCGGCTAGCAGCGCTTGCTGGCAGATATAGGTTCCTGCGAGATAGAAGCGGCGCTCGACCGGAAGTTCGGTCTGCTTCTCCAAGCGCTGCGCCAACAGTTCGCCGAGAATGAGTTGCTCGGTAAAGTTCTTCGAGCCAATGACGATGCGACTTCGCCGCGAACCGCACGAACTCGTAAGCAGCGCCAGCCCGCAGCACAGAAAGACCGCGAAGCGTTTCATGCGTGCGGCGGGCGCAGGCGAGCTTCCAGCCATCCCAGGCCCAAGTCCGCCGCCAGGGCGAGAATCGCTGCCGGGATCGCGCCCGCCAGGATGAGGGAATCGTTCACCATCGCCAGCCCGCGAAAAATGAACTCTCCCAGCCCGCCCGCGCCAATGGCGGCCGCAATGGTTGCAATCCCGATGGAGAGCACGGTGGCCGTCCGGATACCGGCGAGTATGACGCTCAGCGACAGCGGCAACTCCACATGCCACAGCAATTGCCGGCTGGTCATCCCCATGCCGCGCGCCGCCTCGTGCACGCCGGGATCGACTCCAGCGATAGCCACATAGGTGTTGCGGATGATCGGCAACAGCGCATAGAGGGCCAGCGCCGTAATCGCGATGCGATCCGCGCGC
This sequence comes from Terriglobales bacterium, assembly GCA_035639935.1. Lineage (GTDB taxonomy): Bacteria > Acidobacteriota > Terriglobia > Terriglobales > Acidobacteriaceae > JAHFUA01. Next base: position 7,626 of record DASQXC010000256.1, on the reverse strand, counting down.
GCGCCCAGCCAGGGCGCTGGCAGCAGGAACCCAAACAGCGCCAGGCTGGGGATGGTCTCGATAACGTTGGCGCCGCCGATCACCGGCTCCCGCCACTTCGGGCTTCGCGTCAGCCATATGCCAACCGGCACCCCTACCAGCACGGCGATGCTCATGGAGATCGCTACCAGCCAGATGTGCTCCAGCGTGAGAGTCGTGATTTCGAGTCGATGAAGCCTAAGAAACCCGCCCATGGCGATCATCTCCAGCACGGAATTCAAGATTCCCACTCCAGGCCGCGCGGTAGGCCGCTACGGTTGCGTCGGGGCTTTCAAGAAATTGCGAGCGTGAATAAATCCCCTTCAGCCTGCCCTGTTCGAGCAGCGCGATGCGGCTCGCCAGTAGCAGGGCTTCGCCCACATCGTGGGTAACGAGCACGGTGGTCTTCTGCACGCGCTTTTGTACCTCCAGGAATTGTTTCTGCACTTCCGCGCGGCTCAACGGATCCAGGGCCCCAAATGGCTCGTCCATCAGCAGGATCTCGGGATCGGCGGCCAACGCGCGCGCCACTCCAACGCGCTGACGCTGCCCGCCTGAGAGCTGGTGCGGATAGCGTTGCCGGAACTCCTGCGGGTCCAGATCCACCAGCCGCAACATGCTGTCCACACGTACGCGGATATCAGGCTCAGGCCTGCCCAGCAGCCGCGGCACCAGCCCCACGTTCCTCTCCACCGTGTAATGAGGGAAAAGGCCGGTTTCCTGGATCACGTACCCGATGTGCCGGCGCAGCGTGATCACCTCCCAGTCGCGCGTGGGACGGCCATCCACCAGCACCACACCGTCACTTTCCTCCAGCAGGCGGTTGATCAACTTCAGCGCGGTGGTCTTTCCCGAGCCGCTGCGCCCTAGCAAAACCAGCGTTTCTCCGCGCCGGACCTCGAGGTCCAGCGGCCCCAGCAGCACGCGACCCTGCGCCCGATAGATCACTTCGCGAAAGGCAATTGCAGGTTCGTCCATAGTCGGGCCGGGCGCGGCGGAATCATACAATAGCCGCGCGACGGAGGTGGGAGATGGTGGACGCGAGGAGCTTGTCCCGCGGGCGGAGTCGCGTGCGCAGTTTTCTTCCCGGACGCGATGCGATGGTGCTGGTGCTCACTTGGGCGGCCAGCGCCGTGGATGCCATCAGCTATTTGGGACTGGGTCACGTCTTTACCGCCAATATGACCGGCAACACCGTGCTGCTCGGACTGGCCATCGGACAAGGGCAGGGACTGGCTGCCTTGCGTTCTATCATCGCCTTGCTGGGTTTCGTGATTGGCGTCGCGTTAAGCGCCGTGCTCCTTGAAACCACTCCCGGCCACGGAGAATGGCCCATTAGCATAACCAGAGCCGTTTTGGCAGAAGGCGTTGTGCTTGGCGTGTTCACAGCGACGTGGCACCTGCGAATACACGGCGGCGTGACGCTCCATGCTCTGATTGTCTTGTCGGCCATCGCCATGGGGATCCAAAGTGGTGCGATGCGACACTTGAAAGTTCCCGGGATTGCGACGACTTACATTACCGGGACCATCACCAGCGCGGTCGCCGAATTCGCCGCCTGGTTATACGGGTTGCGGGCTTCGCCTTTGGCGCTCGACCCAACAGGGCAATCTGCGGCGCTTGAGGTCCCGACGGCGCGCCGCTACCACGGTGCATGGCTTCAGGCCATCGTGGTGCTGGTTTATGTGGTTGCGGCGCTAGTCAGCGGCATCCTGCAGACCACGCACTCGCGGCTGGTCACTTTTCCGCCGCTGATCGCGGTAACGCTGGTTGCGTTGAATGGACTTGCTCGCCACCGCCGCGAGGGGGGACCATTCGCCGCAAATTGACGCCGATCAACGCGGATCGAAATTATTTCGCAACGTTCTATTGCCCGCTACGCGGCTCCGGGATTTCACCCAGCTTTGAGAGATTGCTGCGATCGTTTCCGCCTCCGGTTTTCTCATTGATGCCGGCGAGGGTCCCGCGTGCGTTTCACTGCTAAAGACTTGCCAGGAACTGTTTCCAGGGGGTTGCCGGTAGTGTCTCAGTAGAAGAGTTTCCATAAGCGCGGATGATCATCGCCGCCTTTTCGACTTGTTTGGCGTCCCGCGACTCGACGATATCCACGATGTCGAAACGCCCAAAGGTCGCGAAGCTCTGTTTCCAGACTACGTCGGGACACTGCTTGCGAATTTTCGAGGACACCTCCTCCGCAATCTTCTTAAAGTCCTTGGGATCGCCAAATGCTCCGGGTGAGATGCGGCTTAGGATGATGTAGGTCGCCATCACTTACCTCCTTGGGAAGGGCATATATTCTCGCACAATAGGTTCTGAACACCCCAGCAAAGCAAAATCGGGTTTGCTGGGGACCCCGGGCGGGGCATAGCGCTCGTGGGGCGCGCTATTGCAAAAGGGCACAAGCAAACTTAAATGACATACTGCAGGCCCATGCGGTGCCCTTGAGCAGACCTCCGCGTCCAGCGAACCTGCAGCAGAGTCGGAATGGGTGCTGGAAGCCCAGGCACGTGGAGTTCACAGCGGACGAGTTGTGCCTCGGCAATGGACCGGGGGGCGCTGAGACTCACTCCCCCTGAGCTGACGTCATGGACCTGTGCCCGGATGCGGGTGCGGGCTCTGCTGGGCCCCAGGGGGGACAGGCTAGCCTCAGGAAGGTTCTCCTGTAGCGCAAATCGCTTGCTGCGGCGCCGTTCTTTTTCTCTGGGGGAGCGCACGCGGGTTTATTATCATCCTGCTTTGGTGTGTAGGAAAACCCCCAAATGGGCTAGCCGCTGGCGACCCTGCCAAAACCATATCGTCCCGCCTCTACTACTTTGCCTACGATGCCTGATCGGGTAGTCACGCCCATCTTGATCATTACCAGGCGCAAAAACGCCTTCACCGTGTTCGGGCTGATTTTCATGCGGACGGCGATCTCTTTGCTGGTCAGACCTTCGGCCAGCAGTTCCACCGCTTGTCGTTCCCGCGTGGTCAATCGAAACTCCTCCTCCAGAATATCGAAAACTTCGCCGCGATTGCCGTGCCGTTCCACGGTGAGGGCGACACTCGGTTGGGATTTCCCCTGGGCGCCATGCTCCAACAGGAAGATCCTGCAGCGATACCGCCGGCGTCCCGAAAGCAGTTCGGTCAACGATGGCGAGCTGGGATTGGAAAGCTGCTGCGCAACCAACGGCCGGAGCTTCTCCACCATGCCGTTTAACTGGTTGTTTTTCGCGGGCTTGTGGGGATAGGCGAAGATCCGCAAAGCCTCCGAATTGAAATAAATCGGCTCGACATTGGGGCCAAAGAGCACAAGCCCGACTGCCGCCGTGGCTTGCGCTGGTTTGGTGACACCACGTCCGCGCACGATACCGTTTGCAATATCCTTGGCCATAAGAGATCCAGCAAAAAAGGACGTGGTTCTCACAAACTCCGGGTTGTTCTCGGAAATGCGGACCGCTACCTTGCTCGATCCAGGCCCAGGGGAGGACTAACTAAACTATTAGGCCAGGTTAGCGCGCGAAAGCATAGCAGAAAACCCCGGCTACGCCAAGAGGATTAGCTGGAATCTGATGCCAGATTACCAATGTCCCCATGTTCTCCACGATAGGCCCTACCCGTAACGTGAAGAACTTGCTGTTAACCGGCAAGCCGGGCGTGGGCAAGACCACGGTCATTCAGGCGGTCGCAAGTTTTTTCCCAGGCGAAGTCGGCGGGTTTTTCACTGGCGAGATTCGCGAGCGTGGAACGCGCACGGGATTTTCCATCACCGCGGTTGGCGGCGAGAGCGCCATCATGGCGCATGTGGACTTTCAGACTCCTGTGCGGGTGGGGAAATACGGGCTTGATGTCCCCGCGTTTGAGCGCATCGCTTTGCCTGCGCTGCAGGATGCGGTTCAGATGAAGCGGATCATCGTCATTGACGAAATCGGGAAAATGGAACTCGCCTCGCGAAAGTTTTGCGACGCAGTTCGCGAGGTCCTATCCTCCGGTAAATTGGTGCTGGCGACCATCATGCAGCATCAGCATCCTTTTGCGGACGAGATCAAGGCGCTGCCGGGTGTGGAGGTGATCGAGATAACCGTCCACAATCGGCGCGAGGTGCCGACGAGGATCGGGGAGATGATTGCGAAGGGAGGCATTGGCAATAGTTTCGCCAGCCGCTCGGACTAGTCCCCGCTGGGTTGCTGCTTCGGCAAGGCTGCCTATAGAACCTATGCGGCGGCCGGAGTGGCGAACTTGCGGGCCGGCCTCTTCTCCATGACCTCTACAGTTCCCCACCGCAGCCCATGTATGGTGTCGTACTCCACGGTGTAGGCCTCAGCACGTAACGGCCTTAGGACCAGCGGCCAGTCGCGTGCCGCGATGCGCGGAAATGCTTCCGACGCGAACCGCTCAGCGTCTTCTTCGGTCTTCCAGAAGGTCAGGCTGATGAACTGGTTGTTGGCGTACATTTCTATATTATCCACGAATCCCGGCTGGCTTCGGATGATTGGCAGGTCATGGTTGGCAACGGCATCCTTAAATTCCAAAACTCGCTTGGGTTTTATGGTCGCTTGAACCACTCGGGTATACATAAAAGTGCTCCATGGCTGGTTTGGTCGGACAGAAGTTGGTAAATGCGGGCCGCATCCCTAGCGTGGAGGCCGAGGCTCCTCTTGCGTGCTGCTACGCCGCCATGCGTAAGGTCGCCTTCTGCATAACCTCCCCTTCGGCGCGGAGCCAGTCCTCCACATCGTGGCCATCTTGCCTCCCCCGCTGCTCGTAGAGTTCGTGGGCGCGGCGGCGAATCTCATCCTCAAGGGTGGGAGCGGGATAGTCCTCAGGATCGGTACTGGGATATTGGTACTGCCGGATTGCCGCTACTGACTTGCTGGGACTGTAGCTGGTCATGGGAGTTCCTCCTAACCCAAACGTGAAATCAGGTGCGAACCAGCCTGGGAGCCCAGCGACATCGCTGTCCGCCTGTTTTCGTCTGATCAGGATTTCCACTGTGACAGTGGAAACCCTACGGAAATCGCGTCCCAGTATTTTGCAATGGTCTGGGCTGGCAGAGCGCTTGACGCCTTGCACACGCCGAAGGGCAGTCGCGACCATTGCAAACGCACCGCCTAACTTTGTGGAAACTTGTTTTCCCGGATGACGATGTGACACCGTGACTTACGCTAATTCGTGCCTGCCGCATCCAGAGTTTTTCAAAAGGCCGGGAGAGAACGGGCTGTGTAGTTTTTGCCCTCCCCAGTGAATTTCTTCAGCACGTAAAGAAGAGACTTTGTCATCACGTTGAAAATTGCCAGCCGATCGGGCCCTGGCTGGCAGGAAAAAACGGAGGCTAAACTGAACGAAGGACTTCGCCTATTGGACAGGGGGCGAGCAGGTTTCTGATTGGAGGCGCGGGTGGGAATCGAACCCACGTATAAAGGTTTTGCAGACCTCTCCCTTACCACTTGGGTACCGCGCCCCTTGAGAATCACTGGGCACTGGCCCTTCGCTCAGGGCGCCTCGCTTCCCAGTCGCGGGAAGCGGTGTATGAGAACTGGAGCGGGAGACGGGATTTGAACCCGCGACTTCGACCTTGGCAAGGTCGCACTCTACCGCTGAGTTACTCCCGCTCGACCTGCTGCGATTATAGCCAAGCCGGAAAAACCCGGTCAAACAAGATGTATCGCCGAGTTCGCCGGAATCGCCCCAAATTGAGTCATTGATTCATTGAGTCATTGGGTCATTGTCATCGCGACGACTCCATATTTGAATGGCTGAATGTCAGATTCCGGCGATTGGTTCATCGGCTGTGCCCGGTGGTTTCCCGTTGCAGCTCGGCATTTTTCCTGGCTGTGATCTGGTTCCTCAGGTCCCACAGCGGCTTATAAAAAAGATGTTCCTGACGCTGTTTCAGGACCTCGACCGGCGTGCCCATGGTTCCCATCACGTCGCCTCCGATGATGCGCTGCGCCAGCTTGAGGTGATGGTAGCGGAACAGTTGTACGCGCTCATCGAAGTCCAGCATCTCCTCGGCAACCTCGTGCAGGCCAAAGAATTCCTGGTGCCGGCGGTAGACATCGTCGATGGTGATTCCGTGTCTGTCGACCTCTGCGAAGAAAGTGTCGCCGAGCCGCGGGCCAATGTGCAGCAAGGCCACAAATCCCGGCGAATCGAGCCCACTACCATGCCCCAGGCCGGCGCGAATGATGTGGTAATCGTAAGGCGTGATGCTTTCCAGGATGTGCAGCAGCCCGATAGGGAAGTCGAGTTCGCGATTGGCGCGCCGCATCAGCCGGGCGGCATTGGCGGTATCGCCGTGCGCCAGGCGTTCACGCGCCCGTTCCAGCTCCCACGCCGCGGCCTTCATCAGCAGTTCCGAACTCTGGTGCACGACCTGAAACGTCAGTTCGTCAGGATGCAGCATCTCCTCGCGCGGCTTCTGCAGCGCGAGCAGCTCGTCGGTGCGCAGGTAGCGTTCGTAATCCGAGGCGCCTTTGCCCGGCAGAATGGGCTTTTGCTGCTCGTTCACGTCAGTTCCTAAGAGCAGTACGAGGCGGCGTCCACTGCGGGTCTTTCTCCGGCGGCACCATGTGCCCGTCGCGCATGTGCAGGATGCGGTCGCCATAGGCGGCCGCTTCCGGATTGTGGGTGATCATCAACACCGTCTGCCCGAGTTCCTGGTTGGATTGTCGCAGCATGCGCAGCACGATCGCCGAATTCTCGGAATCGAGATTGCCGGTAGGCTCGTCAGCGAGCACGATCGCCGGACGGTTGATCAGCGCCCGCGCCAGCGCCACCCGCTGCTGCTCGCCGCCCGAAAGTTCCGCTGGACGATGGTGCATGCGTTCAGCGATCCCCAGCATGTTGACGATACGCTCAAACAGTTCGCGGTCGGCGCGCCCGTTGGTACCGGCAATATCGGCAGCGACGTCAATGTTGCCCTTGGCGTCGAGCGTGGGCAGCAGGTTGAACTTCTGGAAGACAAACCCGATCTTGCGCTTGCGCGCGGCCGTGCGCTGGGCGTCGCTCATCCGCGAAAAATCTTCGCCGTCAATGATCACTCGCCCCGAGGTGGGCCGCGTCAGCCCGCCGAGCAGGTAGAAGAGCGTGGATTTCCCGCTGCCCGACGGCCCCACGATGCTGACGAACTCACCGCGCTCCACCGTGAAGCTGACCCCACGCAGCGCCGGCACGTCCACCTTGCCCACGCGGTAGACTTTTGTCAGGTTGTCGGCCTCGATGATCGCCGCCATGCCGCAGATTTGATATTACACGACTGGCCCGTCTTCAGGCGGCAGTGCAGGCGCGCCCGATCCTTCGCCTGACTCCTCGTCGGCGGTTTCTTGGCCCGGTGAAGCCGTGGGCAGCGGATTGGACCGCGGCGTCTCTTCCAGGACTCTATCGTAATCCTCGCGGCTGCGGAGGCCCGGCATGGGCGCGTCGAGGTCGAAGGTTAGACCTTTGGCGGCCAAACTCACCAGGAGTTCGGCCACGCTGAGCTCGGCGCAGTTCTTGCCGTTGAGCGTGTTTTCCTTATGCCTGCCGACGATCTTCGGCTGCTCGTCCTCGGCTTCCGGCCTGGGATGCTCAGCCCTGAGGTTCTTCAGGTTGGAGCACGCGATCTGCAGCGCGTAGAGCAGCAATGCA
>DASQXC010000255.1:0-2766 GCA_035639935.1 Terriglobales bacterium | reverse complement strand
CAAAACGTCGAAGGCCGCGAGCGTTATCCCGTGAATGTTCGCTACCTGCGGGACTTTCGCGACAATCCGGAAGAGCTGGGAAGAGTGCTGATCGCCTCGCCTTCGGGCGCGCAGATCCCCATCGAGCAGGTGGCAACGATCTCGTTCTCCCGCGGTCCGGCGATGATCCGTGACGAGGAGGGCCAGCTCACAGGGTACGTGTATATCGATCTCAACACGAAGGACTATGGAGGTTTCGTCCAGCAGGCTTCAGACCTGCTGCGCGAAAAGCTGCAACTTCCGTCGGGATACACGTACACATGGTCGGGTGAGTATGAGTTCGAGCTGCGCGCCAAGCAGCGGCTGAAGCTCATTCTGCCGGTTGTCTTCTTCGTGATTTTCATGCTGCTGTATATGGTGTTCCACTCCGTGACGGAAGCAATGGTTCTGATCTTTCCTACGTTTTACGCCATGACCGGCGGTCTGATTCTGCAATGGCTGCTGGGATACAACTTCAGCGTAGCGGTCTGGGTCGGATACATCGCGCTGTTCGGCATTGCGGTTGAAACCGGCGTGGTAATGGTCGTGTACCTGCACGAGGCGCTAAACAAGCGCCTGTTTTCAGGTGCCGCTCTGACCAAAGAAGATATTCGCGCCGCAGCCATTGAGGGCGCAGTGCAGCGGCTTCGTCCCAAGCTGATGACCGTCAGCGCCGTGCTCGCCAGCCTGATTCCGATCCTTTGGGAAACGGGTATCGGGTCGGATGTGATGAAGCCGATCGCAGCGCCCATAGTCGGTGGGATGATCACTTCCACGATCCATGTCCTGATTCTGGTGCCGGTGTTCTTTGTGCTGATGAAAGAGCGCGCTTTGCGACGGGGGACTCTCGCGGCAGAGGTGCGCGACGCGGGCGCGCATTAAGGCGATAGAGCGCCACATGTGTTACGCTTGCTGCTCTCTCTTACGCGAAAAGAACAATGGCTGTGTCTTCTCCCTCGATCGCGCCTGCCAGCGGGCCCTCCGGGTTTCCGGAACTGGTGTTCATGAACGAATCCGAGCAGCGCACCCTCACGCTGGACCACTCGCCGTTCACCATCGGCCGCAAGACGGATCGCGACCTGATCATACCCGATCCCCGCGTTTCGCGTGACCACGCCTCCATCCTCGCGGAGGGCAGCGACTACGTGATCGTGGACATGGGCAGCAAGCACGGCACGTTCGTCAACGGCGAAAGGATCGCGCGCCATAAGCTGAACACCAACGATCGTGTGGAATTCGGCGCCCGTGGCGGTCCAGCGATCGTATTCAATCCCGGCGGCTCCGGCACTGCTTCGGCACGCGAGTTCCTTAGCCAGATCTCGGAGATCGAAGTGCGCGGCGGCGCCTCCGACCTGGAGAAACTTACGATTTTCCTGGAAGCGGCGCGCAAGCTGAACACTACTGGCGTAGTAGACGAGGTCCTGCTGACCCTGATCGACTCCACCCTGCGGCTCACTGGTGCGGAGCGCGGCTGCGTCTTCCTGCGCGATGCCGACGGCCGTCTGCGGCTCTCGGCAGGGCGCAATGCGCATGGAAAGACGATCTCCGATGATACAACGATCTCGCGCTCGATCCTGGAAGAAGCGGCGCGTTCCGCTTCGCCATTCGTGGTAACCGACACCGCCCAGTCCGCCGATATCGCACAGCGCCAGAGCATCATCGCCTATGACCTGCGCACCGTCATTTGCATTCCCCTGCACAAGACCCATGTCAAGGAAAGAGCCCTCGACGTGACCATCATGAGCGGGTTGCCCGAAATACTGGGCGTACTCTATCTGGACAGCCGTCACACCTCCCGCGATCTCTCCAAAGTCAGCAAAGACCTGCTGACCACGATCGCCACCGAGGCAGCTTCGTTGGTCGAGAATGCACGCCTGGTGCAGGCGGAAGAAGAGGCTCGCCGCTACCAGCAACAGCTTTCAATTGCCGCCGCCATCCAGCAGCGATTGATGGCGGTCACCATTCCCGAGCTGCCGTTCGCCACCATCCAGGCGCGGAATTTGGCCTGCCGCGATGTCGGAGGCGACTTCTTTGACGTTATCCCAACGCCGGAAGGCGTGGCCGTGGTGGTGACCGACGTTTGCGGCAAGGGTATCCCTGCCGCTCTGCTCGCCTCGATCCTGCAAGGTATGGTGTATTCGCAGCTTTCGAACCGAATTCCGCTGCCTGAGGTCGTAAACTCGATCAATTGCTTTCTTTGCCAAAAATCGCTGGGGGAAAAATATGCCACCCTGGTGATTGCACACCTGAAAACCAGCGGCGAGCTGGAATTCATCAACTGCGGCCATGTGCCGCCGCTGCTGATCGCTTCAAGCTCGGTATCGCGCCTGTGCGAGGCCAACGTGCCCGTTGGCTTGTTGCCGGACATGCAGTACGCCAGCGCGCGCTGGCAAATGAATCCGGGAGATCGCCTGGTGCTCATCACCGACGGCGTGACCGAGGCAGAGAACCCGGCGGGGGAATTCTTCGGCGATGAACGCCTGGAGCAGGCGGTCGCAGGTCCGTCGCCCTTCCGAGATATTCTCAGCGCGGTGCGCACCTTCTGCGCCGGACGTCCCCTGGGCGACGACTGCACCGTTTTGGAACTCACCTACAGGGGCTGATTGCTAGGAAGCAGACAGCAGGACGCAGGGAGAAGCCTGTTTGTTGCTGCTTCGCCCCAAGTTTACCCAGTCGATAACCCCACCCCCTTCCCAGCCTTTAAATAGAATCAGTAGGTTAGCTGGCCCATACAGTCGGCCAACAGTC
>DASQXC010000254.1:0-19989 GCA_035639935.1 Terriglobales bacterium | reverse complement strand
GCAACGAAAATAAAATCGCGGTTGCAAGCGCGAACGCCGCTAGCACCAGCTTCCTGACAGGCAGCTTCGCCGCATAAACTTTATTTGCTTGTGCCAAGAAACCCTCTGATGCAGAATAGGGTTCCACTCCCCCACGCAATTCCCGTCGAAGGAGGAGCCGTGGGAAGCCCTAGCCGGCTTGCAGTTTTAATTCTAGTCCTGTCCTCAATAGCATTAGCACAACAAACGAACTCAACATCCGTATCTACCGGGACAGATTCGGGGAAGCCGGCTGCGGCCATTGCTCAGCGGGGCAAATCTGAATGGGATCGAATAATGGAAGAACGCTGCCGCGAATGGCAGAACAGCAAGAATGCGCCAGCGTCCGCAGCCTGGACTTGCACCGACGGAAGACCGGCGACACAGGAGGAGACTAACCGGGCATTACAGAGGTTTAGGGAGGAAGGGGAGCGGAATGGGCGGCGGATGGTGGACTCAATGTCCCTCCGGGGCTCGCGCTCGGTCCCGGGTCGGCAGGCAAACACAATTTTAGAGCCGCAACCGACAGCACGCTCGCAGGCCAATCGGCAGGCGGCCAAGGTCCTCGCATTGCCCGCCGACTGGCGTTTCGCTCACCCTAATGCCGACCTGCTGATGGCCATCCATGTCGCCGCTTTGCGCCAGTCCTCCACCCTGCAGGAGTTGCTGGCGCGACTACCCGAGCCGCTGCAGGTGAACGCTCGGAATATGGGAAGCATGCTGGCGCAGGTGGGCGAGTTGGACCAGGCGTGGCTCTCGATGCGTTCTGGCGATTTCCTCACGCTGCTTCAGGGACGGCTGAATTTTCCGCCCGGCTGCGTGCAATTGCCCAACGGGACGGCTTCGTGCCGAATTTCAAATAACGCAGTCGTGTTCGGCCGGGCAGCATCGGTTGCCGGGGCCGTCCAGCGTCTGTCCCGCCCGGACGCCGTTCTACCACCGAGCATTCGGCGGATGAAGCAGTTGGGTGCTGAGAACGATGTCTGGTTGAGTGACACGCGAGCGATGCTGGCCACGCCGGCAATCATGCCGCATTCCAATGATCTGACCGGCTTGTCTCTTGCCCTCGCCCTGCGCGACGGACTGAAGCTTGAACTCCGGCTGAACTCGGGGAGCGTTCTTGGGGCACGCCGGCTTTTGGCCGCCATGCGCAAGAATCCGCCTGTGCCTGATTCCCCCATGAGCGTGGACACGCAACTTGAGGGCACTTCCGTCCGGCTTAGGCTCGCGGTTGACAAAATGGAGCTTGCCAAGGCTCTTGACCGAGCGCTCGCCGCGCCGCTGGGACAGCGACTTATGGCCATGGCCGCCACTTCCGCCCGTTCCGCGAACCAGTTCGTCATTCAGGGGCTCCCAGGTGGACCAAAAGAGGTCCAGCCCATCGGGCAGTTGACCCCAGCGCCGGGGACAGTCCCGCCGGGCGCGATAGTGATCCACGGCCTCCCAGGCGGACCGAAGGTGCTTCCGCCCTCGCGCTGAGACCGTCTGCGTAAGATTGCCTAAAGGCCGAGCCGATAAATGCCTTGAATTGGAATCGGCTGCTTAAAATAGTGCTGTTTCGCAGCGCGAAGTAAGCTCACAAGCCAGTGTCCCGCTCTGTAAAAGCTCATTTGCTCCTTGTGCTGGTGACGTTCGTCTGGGGAGTAACGTTTGTCGAAATCAAGGATGCACTGAGTGACGTCAGTCCGCTGCTGTTCAATGCCGTGCGCATGACAGTGGCGGCAGTTGCACTGCTGCTGGTCTTCCGCAAACACCGGCGCATGACCGCTACTGCACTTCGCGCCGGCATCTGGATGGGCACGCTGCTGTGGCTGGGTTACGAATTCCAAACCACCGGCCTGGTTTACACCACGCCCTCTAAGTCGGCATTCGTGACTGGAATCTCCGTCGCGCTGGTGCCAATATTCCTGGCACTGATCTGGCGAAGGCACACCAATGGGTGGACTCTATTAGGCGTGCTGGCCGCATTCTTTGGCCTGTACCTGCTCACGGTGCCAAACTCTGCCCTCAGCAGCTTGTTTGCATCGATCAACCGTGGCGACGCGCTTACACTGGGCTGCGCCGTGACTTTCGGCTTTCACATCATCTTCATGGGACGGGCGATGCGTGCGCACCGCTTTGAGCAGATCGCGACGCTGCAGGCGTGTGTGGCGGCCGTGCTGATGGCAGCCAGCGTGCCAGTTCTCGAGAAGCCGCACGCCATCTGGTCAGCGCGGGTGGTGATCGCGGTCCTGGTTACCGCCCTGCTGGCGACTGCCGCCGCTTTTACCATTCAAGCCTGGGCCCAGCAGTTCACGCCTCCCACCCACACGGCCTTGATCTTTGTCCTTGAGCCCGTGTTTGCCTGGGCCAGTTCCTACGTGTTTTTGGGGGAGCGCCTCGGGGTTCGCGCCGGCTTGGGCGCCCTGCTCATCCTGGCAGGAGTGCTGGTCTCGGAGTTGAAGGGAAGGGCCAGCCAGCCCAGCGAAGAGGTGGGAGAACGGATGGAGGTCGTGAGTGGCAGAGAAACTGCTAGCTAACGATTTGTCGCAGCTTGCATCTAACCTTTACTGGTACTTTCCGTACATGTCCATTCCAGGGAAGAACCACCCTGCAATGTATAATCGGATTCCGCCGGAGGTCGAGTAATGATTCCGCGCGCCCGCGCTCTTGTAGAAAAAATGAAGAATAGGCAACTAACTTCCACTTTGCCGGTGGTGCTGACACTCGCTGTCGGCATCCTCATCGGCAGCGTTATCTCTACCGGGGTGAAAGGGAAAGAAGCGCAGAAGTCCTCGGACACGGCCACGCCCTTGACCGTACCGCCACCACAGCAGCTTTCCTCGGCTTTTGCCCAGATCGCCAAGCAGATTGAGCCGTCAGTGGTGAACATCAACACTGAATCGGTGATAAAGCCCCCGCGGCGCCGCCGCGGGCTACCCCAGGGACGGGATCAGGGCGATCAGGAAAATCCCTTCCAGGATTTCTTCGACCGCTTCTTCGGTGGAGATCAAGGTACCATTCCCGAGGGCTCCCGCGAACGTTCCCTGGGATCGGGTGTAGTCGTTGACCCTAAGGGGTTCATCCTCACCAATGAGCATGTGGTGGAAAAGGCGGACCGTATCCGCGTGCAGCTCAAGAGCGATCCCCCCGGTGTGCTGCACGACGCTAAAGTCGTCGGTACCGACAAGGAAACCGACTTGGCGGTTATTAAAATCGACGCCAATCAGCCGCTGCCGGCTGCTAAGTTCGGCAATTCCGAGGGTATGCAGGTGGGCGACTGGGTCTTGGCAGTCGGCAGTCCCTTCGGACTGCAAGAGACGGTCACTGCCGGTATCGTCTCCGCAAAAGGCCGGAACATCGTGCCACAGCGGCAGTTCCAGTCATTCATCCAGACGGATGCCGCCATTAATCCGGGCAATTCCGGCGGCCCGCTGGTCAATATGGCCGGCGAGGTTATAGGTATCAACACTGCCATCTTTACCCAGTCCATGGGATATCAGGGAGTCGGCTTTGCTCTGCCCTCCAATACCGCAGTCAGGGTTTACAACCAGTTGACCAGTCCCGAGCACAAGGTGGTGCGCGGATCTATCGGAGTGCTGTTTAACGCGGAGCCCAACCCGGCCCTCGCGCGCGTTTACGGAGTACAAAATGGCATCATCGTGGCTGAGGTCACTCCCGGGGGCCCGGCGGAAAAGGCGGGCCTGAAAGTGGGCGACGCCATCACCGCCGTGGACGGTAAGCCCATAAAGAACGGTGACGAACTGGTTTCAGAGATCTCCGGCCTTAAGCCTGGCACGCAACACACCCTTGCGTACTTGCGGAACGGCAAGGAGGGTAAAGCCACTGTGACCATCGCCGACCGCGCCAAGCTGTTCGCTGCACGCTTGGGTGAGGAGGAGGGCGGCAGCGAAGAGGAGCAACCGCAGGAAACCAAATTGGGCCTCACTGTGCGTAGCGTCAGTCCAGAGATCGCCGACCGTTTGGGCATATCGCCCGGAAAAGGCGTAATCGTTCAGGATGTCCGGCCGGGCTCCTTCGCGGAGGATGTGGGGCTGAGCCGGGGAGATGTTATCCTCGAAATCAATAAGCAGCAGGTAAATAGCGACGAGGACTTCAAGCGGATCCAATCGCAACTCAAGAGCGGCCAGGATGTGGTCTTTCTGGTGCGCCAGGGGCGCGGCCGGAACGCGGGTACCATCTTCCTGGCCGGTACCCTTCCGTAACCATAGCGCAGCATCTTAGGAGTGGCGCTGGGGCATCAAAAATCGGTATTATGCCGCAGCGCTGGATTTTACTTTCGTTCGATCCAGCCTTGCTGAGGCGAGAGGGTTGCGTAGCTTCCTCGCGAGGTGTTTTTTTTTGAGCAACCGACGAATTTTCTACAAGCCGCTGGCGTGGTTCAGCATCATCATTCTGGGTGCTGGATTAGCTGGCGCCACAACTCGAACTTCACATCACAAGCCCTCATCCAAGCGCTACTCGTCCGCTGCGTCGCGAAAAAGACGTGGCCGTGTGGCCCGGGTTTCCGCTAAGACTGGCCTGAAGGCGAAAACCAGGAGGGTCCGGGGACAGCAGACAATCCAGGGTGACCGTGCCCGCGAGATTCAGACCGCCCTCATCCGCGAAGGTTATCTTAGCGGAGAGCCGAGCGGGGTCTGGGACCAGCAAACCAAAGACGCGATGACCCGCTATCAAGCCGACCACGGCTGGCAGACGAAGACGCTTCCCGACTCCCGGGCGCTGATCGAGCTCGGACTGGGGCCCAATCACGAGGACGCGGTCAATGCGCAAGCAGTATCGGCGAACCTGCCTTCCCAGCCAAAGAACTCCGCCTCGCCAGAGAACCGGCAGTAAAGAGCGGCCTCTTTTTCAGCCGGTGGGCTTAAAGGGGCTTCCTGAATACTTCTGGCAGGCCTAACTAAAGGCCTTCTCCCCCGGCTACAAGTCCGCCTTAAGTTCCTTCACATTACGGCCAATTGCAGCACGTCGTCCGGGTGCTCGGCGCGTAGCATATAGCGATAGGCATGCAGGAGGGCGGGAAAGTAGATCAGGCCGGTCCGACGCTCGCTTCGGAAGAGCCATAACACACGTGGAGGCACGGGGTCATCCCAACCGGGATGGCAATAACGCTCCACCAGCAACCGGCGGAGCTGGTCGAGATCGCTGGGAAGATAGCAGGGTGGCGTTGCACACCAAGATAGCTCGAGCAGCGCACTGAAAATATCGCGCTCGTGCGGGTCGAGCCCCGCCATCCACCGTGGCTGGAAGGGCATGAAGGGGAATACGCTTTTAGGATAATTGCAGGCGACAGCTTCATATGCCTTTCGCATCGTGAGCCTCGGTTCAGTTCAACATCGGGTGATCGGGTCATCGGGTGATCGAAAGGGGCCAAATCACCCGATCCCCGATCACCCCATGGTTCAGAACCCTTCGCCAGCACGTGCATCCTGCTCCTCCGCCAGGGTGTCGAATCGGGTAAAGTTCTTCCGAAAAGCCAGGCGAATCGTCCCCGTGGGTCCGTTGCGTTGCTTTCCGATGATCAGTTCGGCGATCCCGTCCAGCTCTGGATCGTCCTTCTTGTAGTACTCCTCGCGGAAAAGGAAGGCGACCAAGTCGGCATCCTGCTCGATCGAGCCGGACTCGCGCAGGTCCGAGAGCTGCGGGCGATGGTCGCCGCCGCGCGCTTCGGGAGCACGACTCAATTGTGAGAGCGCGATTACCGGAACATTGAGTTCTTTGGCCAGCGCCTTCAGCCCGCGCGAGATGGCGGAAACTTCCTGGGTGCGGTTCTCGAAGCGCTTGCCGCCAATGGGGGTGGCGGCCATTAATTGCAGGTAATCAACCACGATGAGATCAAGGTTGCCCTGCTGCTGTTGCTTGAGGCGCCTCGCTTTGGCGCGCATCTCGTGCACGCTGATGCCTGGGGTGTCGTCGATGAAGATGGGGGCTTCGCTCAGCGAAGTCAGCGCGGTGGCCAGCTTGCGGGTGTCCTCGCGGGTGACGAAGCCGCTGGTCATTTTGTAGGCGTCCACCCGCGCGTGGCAGAAAAGCAGGCGCCGCAACAGCGCTTCGCGCGACATTTCCAGCGAGAACACGGCCACGGTTTTCTTGTCCAACACCGCCACGTTTTCGGCGATGTTCATGGCAAAGGCGGTCTTGCCCATGGAGGGCCGTGCGGCCACGATGATCAGGTCAGACTTCTGCATCCCGCGCGTCTTTTCGTCGAACAGTTTGAAATGGGTTTCGAGGCCCGTGATGTGGGCGCCGGGAGCGATCAGCGCGTCCGGCGAGCCGAACGAATCCTGGACGATCTGCGGGATGGTGACGAACCCGCGTCCCAGGCGCTTGTCCGAGACCTGGAAGATGGCGGCTTCGGCGGCATCCAGGATCTCCTCTGCCGGATCGGCCTGGTCCAGCGCGCTGCTGATGGCGATGTTGGCGGCGTTGATCAAGCCGCGCAGTAATGCCTTATCGCGCACCATCCTGACGTAGTGCTCGATAGAGGGCCGGCGCGGCACTCCGTCGGTCAGCGAAGCCAGGTACGCCACGCCTCCGATCGCCTCCAGTTCTTTGTGGCGGCTGAGTTCTTCCTGGAGGGTGATGATGTCGATCGGACGCCCGGTGGCGTCCAGATCCATCATCCGCGAAAAGATGCGGCGGTGGGAATCGAGCGAGAAATCGTCAGCGTGGAGTGATTCGGCAGCCTGGTTGTAGCTGTGCGCGTCCAGCAGCACAGCCCCCAGGATGGACCTCTCGGCGTCCACCGCCGCAGGCAAACCGCGCTCAATGCTGTATTCAGTAGCGGCCAAAGGCTTGGGAAAAGCAGGGAGAGTGTTTGAAGGGTAACCGGCTCTGCGCGAGTCGTCATCCTGTGATGTGGGAAAGTCCTCTGGAAAAGGGATCACAGATCAATTTTTTCGCGGAGGGAAAAATGCGGTTGGCGAGAGCGATTTGAGGCAAGACCAGAGCAGGCATGATTCTGCCACACCAGCGGCCATCGCAAACAACAGTCATGTACCAGGAGAGTCATCGCCGAGACGCCGAGTTCTGGTAGAGCAAGGGTGGAGCAGGCCTTCAGGCCTGCATTGATAAGCCCCTTGTGAACTCTGGGCTTTAGCCGCTGCGGCCAATATCAGCCACGGCTGTGACAGGAGTTTGGGTACCTCAGGGGCTATAAAGCCCACAACTCGAGGAGGGCCTAAAGAGCGTGTGTGAGAACCCACTCTTCGAGTGAGAAAGTGGTCTAAACGACCCGGAAATCCAGCCCGAAGGGCGGCATTTGCGTTCGCCCGGCGCGTGAGCGCCCGGTTGAAGTGGAGTAAGAACGTGAGCCCCGAAGGGGCGGCACGGGTTGTCACGCACACTCTAAAGGCCTGCTCGACCCTGATGAATAATCCAGGCGCAGCGAAGCAGCGGCGCAATCGCCTTGTTGCGGAGATCGGGCGGGCGTACGATCCAGCGCCACAGTCTTCGGCTACGTGCCGACCCGGACGGGACTCGGGTTCAAATATAACGAACGCTGTCCCGGCACTGACGTCCCGGGCTATTGCCCTTCGACTTCGCTCAGGGCAGGCTCTGCGGCCTTCCGCCCCTCCCACCCTAGCGCGCAAAACCGGGCGCGCCGGGGGACCCCGCTGGGGCTGGTGTTTCGTCGATTGCGGAGCGTTCAAATCCTGTTTGCAATTTTGGATTCGATGGCTCAAGCCAAGTGCGCAATTCCTTGGCGCTCTCTGCGTCTAACTAGCGGCTATGTGTTTTTCCGGGTGAACCCGCGTCAATCCGCGGCAGGGAAAACGAAAGGCGGCTTACGCCAGCCACGTAAGCCGCCTCGTGAAGTGTGATGTGCCAAAGCTGCGCCGGGGCCGTTGCCGGCTAAGGCGCTGCTCTGCCTTCCCCTCCGTTCCTCCAACCAGTCCGGTGAGTTCGCTCACTTTGAGTCGGACCGGCCGACACGGTGGCGTCCTCTCCTGGAGGGCTTTGTCCCAACTCCTCGCCGTATCGGCGAGAAGTCCAACCAGGCGCGCCCGCCTAGCGGGCAAGTTCTCCTCCAGCAGACGCCCAAGGCAGCGTGCGCTTCGCACATCGCACTCTGTCGTTACACGTGACTTTGCCCGAGCTGCCGCTTTGCAACAAGGGAAAATTCTGTTGACATTGTGAAGAAGCTGTGGACTTTGTGAGTTTTCTGTGGAAACAAAAGGAAAATTGGTAAGAAATTCAGATTTTGCACTGGGTTGAGGTCAGGCGCACGCGGAATTGAGTCATTGCGCCATTAATTCGTAAGTTTTGGCTTCAATGGCGCAGCAATGACACAATGGCTCTGGCTAGTCCCTGACGCCGTCCATGAAGGCGCGCAGTTTGCGGGAGCGCGAGGGATGGCGCAGCTTACGCAGCGCCTTGGCCTCGATCTGACGGATGCGTTCGCGAGTGACGGCGAAGGACTGGCCGACCTCTTCCAGCGTGTGCTCGCTGCCATCCTCCAAGCCGAAGCGCATTTTGATGACCTTCTCCTCGCGCGCGGTGAGCGTGCGCAGCACATGCGCCGTCTGCTCCTTGAGGTTGACATTGATTACGGCGTCGGCGGGGGAGACCACGGCACGATCCTCGATGAAGTCGCCCAGGTGGGAATCCTCTTCTTCTCCGATCGGGGTCTCGAGCGAAATGGGCTCTTGTGCGATCTTGAGCACCTTGCGCACTTTGGCCACAGGAATGTCCATGCGCTTGGCAATCTCCTCCGAGGTGGGCTCGCGCCCCAACTCCTGCACCAGTTGGCGAGAAGTGCGGATGAGCTTGTTGATGGTCTCGATCATGTGCACCGGAATACGAATGGTGCGGGCCTGGTCGGCGATGGCGCGGGTGATGGCCTGCCGGATCCACCAGGTGGCGTAAGTCGAGAACTTGTAGCCGCGGCGGTACTCGAACTTGTCCACTGCCTTCATCAAACCGATGTTGCCTTCCTGGATCAGGTCGAGGAACTGCAGTCCGCGGTTGGTGTACTTCTTCGCGATGGAAACCACTAGGCGCAGGTTGGCCTCGATGAGCTCCTTCTTGGCCTGCTCCGCGTCCATGTCGCCCTGGATGATCTCGCGCTGGGTGCGGCGCAGTTCCTGATAACTGACGCCCGTCTGTTGCTCCAGCGTATCGAGATCGCTGCGGTGCTCCCGCTGTTTTTTACGGTAGTCGCGCTTCAGGTCCTCGTTGCGCGTGAGCTCAATCTTCTTCTCGAGATTCGAAATCTGGCGGTCGAGCGTGCGCATCTGCTCGACGGTGCGATTAACTTTGTCGATCAGCCGCTTGCGCTCCAGGTTGGTGAACCCGAGATAACGGATCAGACGCGAGATCGCCACCTGCTCGCGGCCGAGATTCCAGCGCAGCCGCCTGTACTCGCGCGGCTTCTTCTTCTCCGGTACCTCCTTCAGCTTCTCGGAGAGCTGAACCGCCTTCTTATAGTGCTTGCCCAATTCCTGGATGCGCCCGGTGACGTCCTGGAGCCGGTTTTGCAGGACCTCCTCCGTGAGCTCTTCTTCGTCGAAGATGACCACTTCCTTGATGGAGCGCACACCACGTTCCAAATCTTCGCCGATCGCCAGAATCTCGCGGATGATAATGGGCGAGCGGGAAAGCGCCTTGAGCACACGGAGCTGCCCGCGTTCGATACGCTTGGCGATCTCCACCTCGCCTTCGCGCGTAAGCAGCGGGACCGTGCCCATCTCCCGCAGGTACATGCGTACCGGATCGTTGGTCTTCTCGAGAGCGCCAGGCGTGAGGTCGAGTTCCACATCTTCGCCGGCCTCGATCTCCTGCTCGAACTTCTTACCTAGCTCGGAAGAGGGCAGCTTGGGCTGGCCCTCGAGCACATCGATGCCCTGGGTGCCGATCGTGGTCAGCAGGTCGTCCAAGTCCTCGGGGGAGTGGACGTCATGGGGAATCAGGTCGTTCACCTCGCTATAGGTGAGATACCCCTTCTCCTTGCCGGCATCGATCAGTTTCTTGATATCGTCGTATTTGTCGTCGAGAGCCAATGCTACCCCTCAATTAGCGGCTCGCTGCCGCGAGCACACCTAGCCCATTTTCTTTGTACGCAGGAAAAAGTTGGTGGAAAGCGCCAATGGCGAAACTTTTTAATGTTACCACAACCGGCTGCTACTCTCAGGTAACTAGTTTTGGTCCTGCGTCTGGTGGTTTTTCAGTCAGCGCGTTTTAGTAAACGCAATGATTAGATGATTCAACGACTTAGATGGTTTCTGGAGCTCAGAAAAAACTGCAACTCCCACCTCCTTGCAACTCCCCACCCCTAATGAGCGGCCAAGGCGCGGTCAATCCTGAGTTTTTCCTTCACCAGGTCAGCCAACGTACGAGCATCGTTGCGCCGCTCGGCTTCGAGGATCCGAGCCTTCAACTGTTGCTGCTCGCGCTCCAGATGCCGCCGCCGAAGAGCGGCAAAAGCACCTTCCAGCAATTCCGGGGTCAGGTCCTCCTCCTCACGGAGCAAAATGGAGGCCAGCGTGCGCTGGTCGGACTCTGAAAGCGGCAGCGCCATCGCGTCGGGGAACTCTGGACCAGCATCCACAAGGGTCTGGAGCAGGGATTCCGTTGCCAGGCCGACGTGTAACGGCTCGGTTTCCAGGGTGTGGAGCGCTTGGCGGCGCAGATCGTCGGCCGCCCCTCCGGAACCGTTGCAGTCCCCTCCTCCCCCGCTCAGTGCACAGATGAGGATCCGCTCGGCGTCTGTAATCTGCGCCTCCGCTGTGGTCTTTAGGGTAGAGGATCGCACAGCGGCTGCGTGCTTCAGTTCCTGGCGCAAGACCGCCGAATCAATGCCGAGCTTTTGGGCGATGTCGGCGGCCAGTTCGTCGCGGGCAATGCGATGTGGCACCTGCTGCAGATGGGGCAGCAGATAGTTGACCGCCCGCACCTTGCCCTCGGCGGAGCGCACCTGGAACCGCGTCCGGACATGCTCGATCAGATAGTCGAAGTATCTCGGCGAATTCGCCAGCGCTGTCTTGTAAGCTTCCACTCCCTTGCGGCGAATGAACAGGTCGGGATCGAAACCGGTGTCGAGCGTAAGCACGCGGATTTCGAAATCCTCCGCCACCAACATCCCTAGCGATCGCTCCGCAGCCGCCATGCCCGCGGCATCGGGATCGAAATTCACCACAATCTTCTTGGGGTAGCGCGCTAGCAGACGGACTTGGGCTTCGGTGAACGCGGTCCCCGAACTGGCAATCACGTTGCGGAACCCGGCCATAAACACCGAAATACAGTCCATCTGTCCCTCGACCAGAATCACGTACCCGAGCGCGCGGATCGCCTCCCGCGCACGATCGAGGTTGTACAGCACGCGCGATTTCGAATAAACGGGCGTCTCGGGTGAATTCAGGTATTTGGGGCCGGCTTTGTCGCCGGTCTCCAGCATGCGCCCAGTAAATGCGATTACTTTGCCGGATTCGTTGGTGATGGGGAACATCACCCGGTTGCGGAACTTGGAGTAAAGCGTGGTCGGTCGTCGGCTCTCGGTCGTCGGCCGCGCAGATAATTCTGGGTTGTCATCCTGAGCGAGCGCGCCCGCTTTTGGCGCGCGAGTCGAAGTTGAGGCGTTTTCCGCGGCGTCCGAGCCGCGGGCCGAAATCCTGAGCGCAGCGAAGGAGACCTCCTGCTGTTTCCACGAAAACAGCCCAGACGCCTTCAGCGTCTCTTCATCTGCCATGCTTTTCAGCCGGTCGCGCAGCAGAAACCCCGAATCCGGTGCAAATCCGATGCGGAAGGTCTTGATAGCCTCTTCTGTCAGGCCGCGTCCGGCAAGATACTCGCGTGCGCGCGCGCCTTCAGGCCGCCTGAGCTGCTCTTCGAAAAACCCGCAGGCGCGCTCGTTCAAATCCACCAGCAGACCGCGCAGCTTGGCTTCCTGCGCCTCGCCTTCGGTGGCGTATGTCTGCTTGGGCAGCGGTATCCCAACTTTCTGTGCCACCAGGCGCACCGCCTCGGGAAAGGTGATGTTCTCGATCTTCTGCACGAAGCTGAACACGTCGCCCGAAGCAGCGCATCCGAAGCAGTGATAGAACTGACGGGTGGCATGCACCGAGAACGACGGCGTCTTTTCCTTGTGGAAAGGGCAGAGCCCGGAGTAGTTCTGCGCGCCCGCCCTCTTCAGCTGGACGTAATCGCCAATAATCCGGACGATGTCGGCCTGCTGCTTAAGGGTGTGGGCAAAATCGCCGGGATTGGCCATGGATGGGAGAGCAGACGGAGCCCCGTGGGCATTCTCGGCGAGAGGTCGCCGGAGCGGAATGTGAATCAGTATGAGCGCCGTGGAAGCACTGTGGAAATCGCCACTCTGTTGTGGACAGTTGAGGAAAAATCAAACTATTGGACCAGCCCTTCCAGCGCCCTGGTGGGTTGTGAGCCGAAGCGCTTGTGACTCGGTATAATCGGCCAACCTTGTCGTTTCCTGCTATGGCACGCGCGAGCCTGCGGCCTACCTGGGCCGAGGTTTCGCTCCCTGCGCTCCGCCATAACTTCCGGACCATTCGGGATCTTGTAGCTCCTTCGGCAACGGTTTGCGCCGTGGTCAAAGCCGATGCGTACGGTCATGGCGCGGTGGAGTGTGCGCGTGCTTTGCAGCAGGAAGGCACGAGTTGGTTCGGTGTTACCTCCACTGATGAGGGCCTGGCCTTGCGCGACGGCGGCATAACCGGTCACATCCTGCTTATGACCGGTTTCTGGCTAGGCGACGAAGAGACGGTGATCGGGAATAATCTGACTCCTGCGGTCTGGCAAAGGGAGCAGCTCGAGCGCCTGGAGCAGGCGGCCGAGCGGCTGCGGCGGGGAATCCGCGTGCACCTGAAGGTTGATACTGGAATGGCGCGCTTGGGAACCGGCTTTGAAGAATTGCCGCAGTTGCTTGGAACGTTGCGCACGGCCAAGCACGTGAAGCTCGAAGGTCTGTTCAGCCACCTGGCTTCCGCTGAAGTCGTCGATTCGCCGCAGGTAGACGAGCAGATGTTCCGCTTCAAGCAGGCGGTCGCAGTGGTACAGCAGAACGGCCTCGCGCCCGCTTATCTGCACATCGCCAATACCTCCGCCATTGCCACCCGGCCGGAGTCATGGATGAATTTGGTTCGCCCCGGCATCGGGCTCTACGGTTACCAACTGCCGTCGGTATTGGAAGGCAAGTCCTTCGATCTGCCGGTCCACCCTGTGCTTTCCTGGAAGACGCGAATCTATTCGCTGCGCGATGTCGCCGCTGGCCAGGCGATCGGCTACAGCGGCGTTTACGTTACAGAGGCACCGGCCCGCATCGCCGCTCTACCCGTGGGATACGCTGACGGGCTCAGCCGCAAGCTCTCCTCGCGCGGGCGCGTGATCGTGCATGACCACTACGCGCCTATGGTTGGCAATGTTTCCATGGACGTCACGCTGATTGACGTTACCGGGATTCCCGAAGCCGAGATCGGCTCAGAGGTCATCATTCTGGGCCGGAGCGATCATTGCGCCGTGACGGCGGATGAACAAGCGCAATTGGCGGGCACGATCCCGTACGAGATCCTTTGCAATATCTCCAAGCGCGTGCCGCGGCACTACATCGAGTAGAGTTGTGGGCTAACCGGCGCGGCTCTTCTGGGCCTCCACATAGCAGCGCAGAACCGCGTTAATAGTGCTCTGGTATCCTTTCCCTTGTTTCCGGGAAAAACGACAGAACGTCCGGGTCGAGTCGCAGCGTCACCTGTTTCTTGGGACCCGGCCAGACGATAGCCTCATGGAAGAAGGTTGCGTCCAACGGTGGGATATCAGAGTAGTCGATATGCCGATCGGTGATCCGATCAACCCGTTCCCAGTTCGTCCGCGATCGCTTTTTCGTAGTGCACCCGCTCATACTTATTCGCCTTACTGAGTGAATTGATGCGTATGGTGTCAGGATCAATCGTGGCGAAGACAACAACCACAACTTGCCCGCGGATACTTCCGAATCCCCACCCAGCGTTCCTCGCCGTACTCCTCCCGGGTATCCGGGCGAGCAAGCAGCAGGCCGAAGACTTCGGAGGCGTCGGCAAAGTCCATGCTTCCTGATGTTCTCCCGGCTTTTCTTTGGGTCCCATTGAAATCGCACACCTTGCCCTATAACCTACATTTGTAACTACGAGTGCGACTACCTGTTCTTCCACACCGGTTTTCGCTTCTCCAGAACCGCCCGCAGGCCTTCCTGCACGTCCTCCAGGTCCATCAACTGGTTGAGATAGATGTTGTGCGACTGGCGCATGGCCTTGTCGAGCGGCAAACCGTTAGAACCGGAGATTACCCGCTTAGTCATCTCCAGCACGGGGGCGCTGAATTCGCCGATTCTGCCGATCACTTCGGTCACCGTCTCCTTCAGCCTGCTTTCGGGTACTAGCCGATTGACGAACCCGAGCGCGAAGGCTTCATCCGCAGAAAGGGCTTCCCCAGTCAGGATCAGCTCGTAAGTCTTCTTGGGACCGATCAATTGGGGCAGCATGACGGCGGCAAATGGCGGGAAAACTCCCAGCTTCACTTCCGGCTGTGCGAACTTGGCTTTGGGTGTGGCGATCACCATATCGCCAAAGGCCACCAGTTCCGAGCCCGCGCCGATGGCCGGGCCGTTCACCACAACGATCAGCGGCTTGGAGATCTCACGGATGGCTTGGAAAACGCGATTGAAGGCGTCCAAGGTGGAGAACACCCGATCGGCCTTGGAGTCCTCGATCCCAATGCCGGCGGAGAAGGTCCGCTGCGAGGAATCCAGCAGGATGGCCTTGATATCGCCGCGACCGTTCAGTTCTTCGACTGCTTCCGCCAGCTCCCGCATCAGCGGCACGGTCAGCACGTTGTAAGGAGGGTTGTTGAGCGTGATGTGCGCGATGTAGGTACAGGTGTCGAACAGGATGTGTCGGAACGCGGTTGCTGCGCCGGTCGCCATGTGGGCTCCTGGTAAGGATCTCGGATGGGATTATGGGTGGGTAGGTTGTGGGGATACAAGTGACGATGGGGCTATCCCCGGATCAGGCACGCGGGCAGTATGCGTAACGCCAAAAATCTCCCCCACAGGGCCGCTAGCGTAAAATTAGCAGCCATGACCACGAACAGCGACTGGATGTCGCTTCCCTTGTTGCAAGCCGACCCTGAGATCGCCGTCGCGATTGATAACGAAGTACGCCGCCAGCACGAAGGCCTGGAGTTGATCGCCTCGGAGAATTTCGTCAGCGAGGCGGTGCTGGAAGCCATGGGCTCGGTATTCACTAACAAATATGCCGAGGGCTACCCCGGTAAACGCTACTACGGCGGCTGCGAGTTCACGGACGTGGTGGAGAACCTTGCGCGGGATCGCGCCAAGCGGCTTTTCGGCGCCGAGCACGCCAACGTGCAGCCGCACGCCGGAACGCAAGCCAATATGGCGGCGTATGCGGCGGTGCTGCAGCCGGGCGACACCATCCTCGGCCTGAATCTGGCGCACGGCGGCCACCTCAGCCATGGCCATCCTTTGAATTTTTCCGGCAAGACCTACCGCATCGTGCCCTACGGGGTCACGCGCGAGACCGAGACCATCGATTATGACGACCTGGAGAAACTGGCGGAGAAGGAGCGCCCGAAGCTGATCATCGGTGGCGGCAGCGCCTACCCGCGCATCATCGATTTTGCCCGCATGCGGCAGATCGCCGACAAGGTGGGTGCGATCTACCTGGTGGACATGGCGCACTTCGCCGGCCTGGTCGCCGGCGGCGCCCATCCCTCGCCGGTACCGCACGCACAGATCATCACCACCACCACCCACAAGACGCTGCGCGGGCCGCGCTCGGCGATCATCCTGTGCAAAGCCGCTTATGCCCAGGCGGTGGACAAGACCGTCTTCCCCGGTATGCAGGGCGGCCCGCTGGTACACATGGTGGCAGCGAAGGCCGTGTGCTTCCACGAAGCCACGCAGCCCGAGTTCCGCGATTACGCCCACCAGGTGGTCGCGAACGCCAAGGTGTTGGCAGATACTCTTGCGGCTGAGGGCTTCCGCGTCATTTCGGGCGGCACTGATACTCATCTCATGCTGGTGGACGTCTTCTCCAAAGGCATGCTAGGCAGCGAGGCGGAGAAGGCGCTGGGCGAGGCTGGGATTACTGTCAACAAGAACGCCATCCCGTTTGACACGAACCCGCCGCTGAGGCCGAGCGGTATCCGCATCGGCTCACCCGCGCTTACCACGCGCGGCATGAAGGAGCGCGAAATGCGCCGGATTGCCCTCTGGATCTCCCAAGTGCTGCACAACCGCACCGATGCAGAAGTGCTCAGCCGCGTGCGCAAGCAGGTACTGGAACTCGCGGAGGCATTTCCGCTCTACCCTGAGCGGCGCGCACGCGCCCAAGCAGAAGCAAGGGCGTAGTTATTTCTGTCATTCCGAGGGCTTCAGCCCCGAGGAATCTTGGTTCTTGCTCGGCAGAGGCGAGAATCGCCGCGCGCGTGAATCCCGTGCCCTCATAGCGCTTGACAATCCTGGATGCTCCCGCGTATACGTAAAGTTTCGATATGGGAAGCACGATCGGCATTTGCGCAGTCTGTCACATGGCGATGGCCATGTGCGTGCCCGCCAATTGTGGGTCGTGACCGAGTCCAGCGAACAAATTAGAAAGCTCTTTGACGACCCACGATGATGCGTGGGTCGTTTGGCTTTTAGCAGCATCTTTAGTGGAGTTTCGCAGGAGAAGATCATGGCCGCCCATCCAGCAGTTCGCGGCGATATCGCCGTGAGGCTCGAACCGACCATCGAGGGCGACTTTACCTTCGCAGCGGACACGCCGTTTCTTCTCGAATCCGGAGAGGCCTTGCAGCCGGTAACGCTGCACTACGCCATCTACGGCAGGCTTCGGGAGGAGGCCATCCTGGTGTGTCACGCGCTCTCGGGATCGGCGCGCGTGGCCGACTGGTGGAAAGGGATGTTTGGCCCCGGGCGTCCCTTCGACACCGATCGCGCGTGCGTGATCGGGATCAACATCCCGGGTTCGTGCTACGGTTCGACCGGCCCGGCATCCGTCGATCCGCGCACTGGAAAGCCCTATGGCCCGGATTTCCCGCTGATAACCATCCGTGACATGGTGCGCTCGCAACAGCGCCTGCTCACACACTTGGGAGTGGAGCGACTGCACATTGTGATCGGCGGTTCGATTGGCGGCATGCAGGCCCTGCAGTGGGCGGTGGATTTCCCCGAGCAGGTCGAGACAGCGGTCGCGATCGGGGCTACGCCACTTTCGGCCATGGGCCTGGCGCTTAATCATCTGCAGCGGCAGGCGATCCAACTCGATCCTGAGTGGCGTGGCGGGCGCTACGAACGACAGCCCGCAAGGGGATTAGGCATTGCGCGGGCTATCGCGATGTGCACGTATAAGTCGGCGGCACTCTTCAACCAGCGCTTTGCGCGCAAGCCCAACCGCGAAGGGGAAGATCCGCTGACCGCGCTCAACAACCGCTACGATATCGCCGGCTATCTCGATTACCAGGGGGAGAAGCTGGTCGAGCGCTTCGACGCCAACTGCTATCTGGTGATCTCCAAGGCCATGGACACCTTCGAACTGGGGCGCGGTTATCGTTCAGAAGAAGAGGCTCTACGCCGAATTCGCGCCAAGGTGCTGCTGGTCGGGATCTCTTCCGATTGGCTGTTCCCCACCGCCGATGTGTTGGCATTGTTGCAGCGACTGCGGGCTGCCGGTGTGGACAGCCGATATGTCGAGCTGACCTCTGATCACGGTCATGACGGGTTCCTCGCCGATACGCGCCTGCTCGCCCCGCTGCTCTCGGCGGCATTGCCAAGCGCAGATGCCAGGCCCCAGCGGCCATTGTGGCGCCCCGCCGCGAATTATTGAAACTGTCCCCAACGGCGATGCCTTGCCCATCAAAGTGAAGGGGCACGACTTCTAGTCGTGCTATAAGGCTCCGGCCAGGAAGCGGCCTTCAGGCCCTGCGGGCCTCACGTCAGGGGCTAAAGCCCAAGTCTTTGTATGTCGTCAGCGGCACGACTGAAGTCGTGCCCCTTTCACAAAGAGGCGCGCACCGTTTCGCGGTGGTATTCTCAAAGTGGTGAAAGGTACAGAGTTCCTCAACTCTGGTCTGAGTCTCGCGCCCAAGCATCCGCCGATTGCGGAACGTGCAGCACCCCGCATGCCTGTTTGCGGGCGACGCATAAGGCTTACGTTTTGGATCAGTGGCGCCCTCCTCGGTTTGCTGCAGGCATGGGTACGGCGGCACAGCATGAGTTCCGATGGGATCTCGTATCTTGATCTGGGCGATGCCTGGATGCGGGGAGATTGGCATTCCGCCGTGAATGCCTATTGGAGCCCGATGTATTCATTCCTGGTTGGTGCTGCTCAGGCGATTCTCAAGCCGTCAGCGTATTGGGAGTTCACGGTCGTTCACCTGGTTAACGTCGTGGCCCTCCTAGTGAGCTTGTGCGGCTTCGAGTTTTTCTCCAGAGAATTTGTGCGCGCGCACGAGTTGACGCGATCCGATTCTCGGTTTTGCAGACTGCCCGGCTGGGCTTGGCAAATTCTGGGCTACAGCCTATGTCTCTGGTCGGGGCTCTCCATGATCGGCGTTGGACGCGTTTGTCCCGACCTGCTGGTGGCCACAGCGGTGTATATGGCTGCGGGTCTCATTTTGCGCATTCATCGGGGCAGCGGAAGCTGGTCCACCTTCGGCCTGCTGGGGCTGGTCCTCGGGTTGGGATACTATGCAAAGGCGCCGCTATTTCCGTTGGCGTTCGTGTTCCTGGCAATCAGCCTGTTTGCGGTTGGAAATCTACGCAAGGCCGTGCCCCGAGCGGCGCTTGCTTTACTCGTTTTTCTCTTACTCGCGAGCCCGCTGTTGGTCGTGCTATCCAGACAGAAGGGCCGGTTTACATTCGGCGAAAGTGGCCGATTTAACTACCTGGTCCTCACAACCCGCTATGGCAAGGTGGTCCACAAAGGCAAGCCTATACACCCGATGCCGGTACTCCTCGACGTGCCGCGAATCTATGGCTTCGGGTCAGCACTCGACGGGACCTATCCAGCGTGGCTGGATCCAACCTATTGGAGCGACGGTATTGTTACTAAGTTCTCTCTGTCCGCGCAAACGGATCTTCTGCAGAACAATTTGAAGTCTTATTACAACATGCTGCTTTCCGGGCAGACGGCACTGCTCTTTGGCTTCCTGCTGCTGATCCTGTTGGGTCCACGCGGAGCAACGTGGAAAAATATAACCGCAGAATGGCCGGTGCTGGCGTCGGCGCTGGCCGGGTTGGGTATGTATTTGCCCGTCTATGTGGAGCCGCGCATGGTTGGTTCCTTCGTCTTGTTGCTGTGGATGGGATTATTCGCTGCGGTGCGGCTGCCGGCATCGCTGGAGGTGGAGCGAATCGCCCGGGTGGTCGTGTTAGTCGTCGCAATGGTATTGGCTTTGGCTTATGCAGGCGCTGGCCTCGGGGATCTCTATCAGGTGTTCCGTCCCAAGCCACACCGGCAGTGGCAGGTCGCGAACGAATTAAAGCAGATGGGGTTGATACCGGGAGACAAAGTCGCCACCATCGGCGACAGTCCCGAATTCCACTGGGCGCGTCTGGGGCGTTGGAAGATAGTGGCCATGATCCAGTCGGAAGACGCGAATGCCTACTGGCAAGCATCTCCGGACCGCAGAGCCCGCGCCGAAAAGACTTTTGCAGAAACAGGAGCGCTGGCAGTAGTCACCGACTCAGTTCCAGCGGAACAGGCCCCCGGTTGGCAAGCCGTCGGACAAACAGGATTTTTCGTTCGTATGCTGAACAGGTCGCGATAACGAGGAATCTACCTGAGGAACTACGGCCTGTCTGAACCCTGATAGAACGCAGTTATTTCACCGTTCCTCGGCGTTAAATGCAGTCTGCGGGCGTGAATCCGCATGAAGCGTGTTGAGCAATTCCTCGACAGGATCGGAGTACGGTCCGCGCTGCCCTATCCGGCGCAGGTGCGCCGTCGCGCGACAAACAGC
>DASQXC010000253.1:0-7961 GCA_035639935.1 Terriglobales bacterium | reverse complement strand
GAGGCGGGACCTCCTCTTCTCCGGAAGAGCGGCACTCACCTGACCTGTAAAGGGTGAGAACCGCCAAGCACTCCCACAAACTACGAAACATCGTGGCTACATCTCATCGTTCATGCCCGGAGCCCGGCCGTTTCATCGACGACGATCTCGATCTCGTCGCCGATCCTGGTTCCGGTGCTCCAAACGGTGTGGCAAGGGAGTTCGATGACCGTGGCGGCGTCCATGCGTAGGGGGGTAAACCACCAGGGCTTTACGTTCTCTTCCACGTGCACGACTACCCTTTGCTCGTTCAGATAGATCACGTCAATGGCATATCCCATCGCCATGGTGTGCACGCCGTGGCACGGGACGATCCATAAGCCCTTCCCGGAATTAAATTCCGCTGATGCCGTACGGATTAAACCCTTCAGCCGCCTCCAGTGCGTGTCGGCGACTTCAAGCCGGCTGGCCAGGAATGCCTGTCGCGTCTGATTGAAGGCGTACGCTAGTCGAAAGTGTGCAGGAACCATGGCCAAGCCTCTAGGGGTTTTTGAGAGTTCTTGCTCGCCAACCATAGGCAACCAACCCGATCAGCAGAATGACAAGAATGATCGCGAATCGAATGGCGGTGCTCACTTGCCCATCCCTGGTAAGACGTTGCGGACCATCTGCACGATCACGGGCCCCAAGGTCACGATGAAGATCGGCGGCAAAATGAATAAAACCAGCACCGGCGTCATCTTGATCCCAGTCTTGGCGGCCGCTTCTTCCGCTCGCTGGCGCCGCTCGACGCGCAGCGCATCTGCATGGGTGCGCAATGCCTGCGCGATACTGGTGCCGAAACGGTCGGCCTGGACGAGGACCGCCACCAGAGATTTCACGTCGCTAACCCCCGTGCGACCAGCCAGGTTGCGAAACGCTTCCCCGCGCGGCTTGCCCGCTCGCAATTCCAGGTTCATGAGCAACAGTTCGTCGCTCAGTGCGGGATGTGCGGTCTGTAACTCGGTAGCGACCCGAGTCATGGACTGATCGATTCCCAGTCCGGCTTCCACGCAGATAACAGCCAGATCCAGGGCGTCGGGAAGGCCCAACTGAATAGCACGTTGACGCGCTTTGATCATCCGTTTCAGCACGAACTGCGGAGCGATCCAGGCTAGTACGCACACCGGCAGGCACACGAGCGGGGCGCGGATCAGAAGCCCGGACAGCAGGCCAAGCAGCAACACGACGATCACCAGCAAGCCACGGATGCCAAAATACATCTGCAGATGACGCGGCTCGCGATATCCCGCCTGCATCATCAACAGGCGGGCCTCGGAGAGATCTTCTGGAGATTTGGGCACCGCTTTGCTGATGGGTTCCAGGACACGCTCGATGCGCTCTTGCACATCCGGCTTGGGCCGAGCAGCGGCCTGGCGTCCGAGGAGCCACTGAATTCGCGCGCCCAGGCCCGAAGTTGGCGCCCATACAGCAAGCCCGATGGTGAACATGGCCAGCGCGACAGCTAAGAACAGCGCAAGTGGGAATAAGAGGCTCATAACATTACACTTGAATATTGATAATTTTGCGGATCAGCAGATAACCGATTGTCTGCAGACCGACCCCCACACCGATCAGCACGTGTCCCAGTGAGTCGGTGTACATCGGCTTCAAGTAGTCTGGGCTGGTGACCCCGATCAGCATCACCCAGCCAATCGGCAAGCCCATGAGGATCATCATCGTCATGCGTCCGTGGGCTGTGAAAACACGGACCTGGCGCATGAGCTTGAATCGTTCGCGGATCACATAGGAGAGCTTGTCCAGCAGCTCAGCCAAGTTTCCACCAGTTTCACGCTGCAGCAGCAGCCCGGTCACGAAGAACTTTACGTCCAGCGTAGGCACCCGGTCCGTGAGGTTGAGCAAGGCGTCGCGCACCGGCATTCCGAACTTTTGCTCCTCAAAGACCTTGCGGAACTCTCCTGCGAGCGGTTCGGGGCTCTCGTTCGCCATCATCTCGAGCGCAGCCGTCAGGGAGTGTCCGGCGCGCAAAGCGCGAACCATCAGATCGATCGTATCGTGAAATTTTGATTCGAAGCGAAAGAAGCGGTTCTTGCGGCGTTTAGATACGTAAAGAAAAGGAATCGCCACCCCCAAGGCCGTAGCAAGAGGCAGCATCCACCAGGATAGCCCGAGGAGCGAAGCGACGAGCCCCATCACGGCTCCCAGGCACGCCGCGAACAGCAGGAATTTGCCCGGCCGCATATTAACCGCAGCCTGCCACAGGTACTTCTGCAGATTGGAAATGCGGGCCGATTTGGACAGCAGGCGGTTGAGGGCGGGGATGGCGCTCAACAGTTCGTCGCGCAGCAGGCCGAGGTCCTCGCGCGGATCGCGCTGCACCGCCTGGTCGATGGCGGCTATCCGTTCCTTGATCACCTTGCCCTCGGCGGTGTGGGACCAGCCGCTCACCAGGGCAAACAATCCAGTTGCCAAGGCGACAAACAGCAGCACTATGGTCAGTGTCATATGCGTGGCTCCCGCCTGTGCATCTCCTTGAGCACCGTCGGTTCGTTTTCGAACAGCGACGGCCGTAACGGATGCCCGGCTGCGGCCAGCCGGTCGCATAACTTGGGACGGATCCCGGTGCACCGGAAATTGCCGCGGACTTTGCCCGTCTCGGTGAGCCCCTTACGTTCAAAGACAAAAATGTCCTGCATCGCCACCATGTCCCCTTCCAGCCCGGTCACTTCCGAAATGCTGGTCACCTTGCGCGTGCCATCGACCAGGCGCGAGATCTGGATCACCACGTTGATGGCTGAGGCGATCTGCTGTCGGATGGACCGCTCGGGAAGACTCAGGTTGGCCATGGTGACCATGTTCTCCACACGGGCAAGAGCGTCCCGGGCCGAGTTGGCGTGGACTGTGTTTAACGATCCCTCGTGACCGGTGTTCATGGCCTGCAGCATGTCGAAGGCTTCTTCGCCGCGCACTTCACCGACGATGATGCGATCGGGACGCATACGCAAGGTATTGATCAGCAATTGCCGCTGGCGCACCGCGCCTTGGCCTTCGATGTTAGGCGGCCGCGTTTCCAGGCGAACCACATGATCCTGCTTGAGCTGCAGTTCCGCGGCATCTTCGATGGTGATGATGCGTTCGCTTTCAGGAATGTGGGCGGAGAGCACATTCAGCATGGTGGTCTTGCCCGCGCCGGAGCCGCCGGAGATCAGCACACTCATCCGGGCTCTCACCACCGCCGCCATAAATTCCATCATCTTGGCGGTAACGCTGCCGTTCTTGATCAGGTCTTCTTCTGTGAGCGGGTCCCGTCCGAAACGGCGGATGGAGAGGCAGGCCCCGTCCACCGCCAGCGGCGGAATGATCGCATTCACACGCGAGCCGTCGGGCAAACGGGCATCCACCATCGGGGATGACTCATCCACCCGCCGGCCCACTCGCGATACGATACGATCGATGATCTGGATCAGGTGCTGATCATCGCGGAAGGAAAGTTGCTCCCGCTCCAAGCGGCCGGCCCGCTCCACATAGATACGGTCAAAGCGGTTGACGAGAATATCGGAAATGGTGGGGTCCTCCAGCAGCCGCTCCAAAGGACCCAATCCGAAGATTTCGTCCAGCACTTCACGCGACAGGCGTTCGCGCTCGGTCGCGCTTAGCGGCACCGCCTGGGCGATGATGGTGTTTCGAATGACTGCCTGCACCTCTTCGCGCGCTGCAGATCCGGAGACGCGTCCGAGCTTCTCCAGATTCAACTGGTCGAGAATTTTCCGGTGCAGATCAGCCTTGATCTGCTGGTACTGCAATCGTTCCCAACTGGTTTCAGTCCCTGCCATGATTAGGCCCACCCGAACATTGAGGTAACTTGCTTCTTAGGTTTTTCTGGAGTTGCTTGCTGCGTAAGCACGCCGGCCAGGCTCACAAACGAGCGAGCAATCTCGGAATGGTTTTGCTCTACGACCGGCGTCCCGTGATTGATGGCGCTGGAGACCGCGGCATACTGGTTAGGGATCTTGCATGTGATTTTCATTTGTGTAGTGGCTTCGATTTCCGATTCACTCAAGCCCGGGACCTTCCGAAATCTGTTCAGCACCAGGCTCAAGTTGTTGCCGGCAGGACCATCGATGAGGAAATCTCTGATCTTCACCGCACTCCAGAGCGAGGTCACGTCCATGAGGGTGACCAGCATGACGGCCTGCGAAAGATCGCACACCGTTTTCATGGTCTGGTCGAGGCGGCTGGAAGCATCCACTACCACGTACCGGAAGCGCGCCACCAGCAGTTCGAAGATACCCGCAATGGAGGCAGCCGCGGTATCTTCCGTGAAGGCCTGGGTCACACCGGCCAGCAAATACAGTCCGTCCCTGCAACTGGTCATGTAGCCTTGCAACAGGGACTCGTCCAATCGCCTGGAGTTGCGGATGGCGTCGGCAATGGTGAATTGCGGTTTGACGTTCAGGTGAAGTGCGGCATGGCCCAGGGACGCCAAATCAACCAGCGCCACCTCTCCTTGCGGGGACCGCAGCGCAACCGCCATGTTGACGGCGACGGTGGTGCTTCCGCTCCCTCCCTTGGCGTTCACTACAGTGAAGATCTTTCCCTGCTCGTCCGCCCCTTTTGAGCGCTTGCGTGAACTGGTCAGCCGTACAAACGCTTCCAGCAAGGAGGTCTGGCTGACCGGCCGCTCCAGGAACTCACGCGCGCCCGCGCGCATGGCCGCAATGATCGCCTGGGGCTGACTGTCGCCGGTCGCAAACACGGTCGCCTTCGGGATCTCCAAATGCAGCAACTCCACGGTGTGGATGGCCGCCGCGACGTTTTGCCTCGAGATATCGACAATGATGACATCCGCCATCGCCTCCTGGATGCGTCGCAAGGTCTCAGCCGCGCCATCCGGAAATCTCGAGAAGGTGTGTACTTCCCTTGCCATGCCGGTGGACTCCACCTGCATCTGCAGCACCGTTCTCTGATCGTCTTCAGCAGCAATAATCGCTACGGTAAGCTCTGCCATTCGATCTTCCTCATACCGGCAAAAAGACTCTCCCGCCTCAGCGCCACCGCAGAAGCCTCAACTTCAAGCGTGCCGCTGGTTCGGCTAGAACTTGACGAAATCATGTTTGTCGCCCCTGATAACCTCGACCACAAAAGCCGGTGGCGGTTGTACCTCCGGGGTCCGCGGACGTGCGGAACGTCCGCGTGCTGGCGCGGCCACTTCCGCAGCGGGCGTGCCGCGGTACAACGCCAGGCTCTTCACCGCCGAGGGATTCTCGTGACTAACGTCCAGAGGATTGCGCAGCGTGAGTTGAATGCGGCCCTCGGAACTTGCCAGGGCAAGCTTCTGTGCCTCTTCCGGCGTCACCAGCAGCGTGATCACCGTCACGCTCTTCGGTTTGCCTCCTTCGGCGTCTTGCTGGATCTCGTTTCCGGCCGCCAGCACCTCCACGTTCTCCAAAACCGTGGTGGTCATCTGGTCAACACTGCCGCCCGGCTTGCCGGTGAGCAGCACATCCACGCGCGCACCTGGCCTGACGAACCCTGCCACCGAGATCACCTCGTTCACCTGCACCGAGAGCGCACGCTTGCGCGTGGGAATCAGGGACGGCAACCCGGCTCCGGCTTTTTCCGAGGCCAGTTTGCTGGCCAGAATAAGCTCGTTCTTGCTGACGGGAACGATCACGCCTCGACCTGCGACCTCGGTGATGCTGTGAAAGACACCCGCCGGGAGTTCCGCTGTGGGAAGCTCGGCAAGCCGAAGATCTTTGGCCGCCAGCATTGCACCCACGACGAAATCGCTGTCGGCAACCACCACGCGCGTGACTGGGCGTTGGCTGGCAGTCGCTTTCGAACGGAGTTGGTTGTACGCAAAGACAGTCACCACCCCGGCGACGGCGATCGCCAGCACACCAATGAGCAACATCCGTGTACGATTCATTCCTCCTCCTTCCAACGGACAGCCCGCCGTACTGTTGCCGGCCAGCGAGTCCGCCGATCCTAGTTACCTGAACACCGCAAATAGAGTTCCCACTGCTGCCGCGACCGCGAAGGGAGAACGAACCAGGGCCGCATTTTTTACATTAATGACAGGGTGGGGCCTAAAACCGCTGGTCAACCAGCTCTTGAGAATCACTACAACGTTACGCAATGTCTGCACCACGACGTGGTGCCGGACGATCTGCACAACCCCGATGAAGGCCGCCGTCAAAATGGCGATCTCCATCGCAACGATCCACAGTTCGAATCCCAGCATCGCGCCCAGGGCGGTGATCAGCTTCACGTCCCCGCCCCCGATCGCCCCCAGCGAAAACAGGGCCAGCCCGACGGCAAACGCGAGCAGGGCGGTGGCCGCCGCGGACAAAAAATCTCCGTAGTGGGCCACCCACGGAAGCTTCGATTGCAAAGCCCAGTGCACGATCAGTCCGGCCGCGAATGCCGGGACTGTGAGCGTGCGCGGGATCCGCCGCCAGCGCACATCAGCGAATGCGGCCATCACCACGAACACGACAATGAAGCTATTCCACATTTCAATCCTGCGGGGCCTCGTTGCTTGCTCTACCCAGACAAGCTTGGGCTTATGTTGCGCTACTGCATGGCCGAGATCGCCTCTGAAAACAAGGTGCTGACGCCGCCCGACAGCGTATTCAGAGCGGCAATCAGCGCCACGGAGACGAGCAAGGTGATCAGCACGTACTCCACCAGGTCTTCGCCCTGGTCTTGCGACCACATTCTGCGAAGATGTCTACCCACGGGTTTCTCCCTCCAAATCGGCACACTTCCACCGCGCGGCCTGCGGATGCAGACCTTCAGGACGCCGATTCACGCCCTGCGCGACGCTGCTGAGCCCTACAACGCTGAAGTGGCTTGGGAGAACGCCGTGCTGATGCCGCCCTTCAGAGCGGTCAAAGCGGCGATCAGAGCCACGCTTACTAGAGCCACAATGAGGGCATACTCCACCAAATCCTGCCCCTCATCCTCAATCCAAAACCTGCGGAGAACTTCTGTCATAGTTTCCTCGTTGGGACTTAAATTTTTTAGCCACCCTTGTCCCCGCCCGTTCTGAAGGCAATTCAGGGCGCACTGTACTGCAGCGGTTGGCTCCTGAGTTGTTGCCGCATTTTGTATGACTTACCGTAAGACCGGACCGCTGCCCCGGTCGCAGGGTGTCCTATTTCTGCGACACCTGTCCGATATGCGTGACAAACGGCGATCGGTTCCCTGCGTTTGGACTCACGCAAAGGCGCTGCAAGCCGTTTGAAGGCAATCACAGCTTTAGCCCATTGCCAGGCGGCGATTGTGGCCCTAAGCCTGCGAAGAGATTGGCCAGGGAGAGTTCCGCATGGCGGAGATACGACTGATGTCCGCGCGGCGAGAGCGGCATCACTGGACGGACTGGGCCGGTTTTCTTTTTTGCGTGTGGCTGGTCATCACTATCTTCCGGCGTTCGTCGGGGTTGGGGGTGATGATGCTACCGGTCTGCCTGCACGATGTGGTGACCGGCATTGCCTTCCTGGTGCGCCGGCCCGCCAAAGCCCGATTGATGGGATGGGGACCGCGTATTGCCACTTATGCCAGCACCTTTTTAATCCCAACATTTGTGGCGCTGGCCGCCTCCCGGCGTCCATCCTGGGTGGCCTTTACCCCGGCTGCATGGGCGGTCCGCATCGGATACTGCGTGTGGGTGGTGGGGGTTCTGGCCGCCGTTTGGACCGTGTGGCAATTGCGCTACTCGTTCAGCTTGGCTCCGCAAGCGCGTGAATTGCTGCGCACCGGGCCCTATGCGCTGGCGCGTCACCCCCTCTATGCGGCCTACCTGCTGCAATACCTCGGAATATGGCTTGGACACTTCAGCCTGCCTTTCGGAATCACGCTCTTGGCTTGGCTCGCCTTGATCGCGGCACGCGTTCAGTACGAAGAGATGGTACTGGAAGCCACGTTCCCCGAATACGCGAAATACCGGCAAGAAGTGGGCCTGTTGTTTCCGAGGTCGT
>DASQXC010000252.1:0-4146 GCA_035639935.1 Terriglobales bacterium | reverse complement strand
AAGTCGGCAATATCGCCGACCCGCCGCCAAGCGGCGCCGCCGATCGCTCACTTTGTCTCGACCATGATTACGTGCATCGGCGTTCCCGATGTTCTCGCCGATATGGGTCTGCGCCTCGGACCAGAGTCGCCGGCCTAGAGCTCGCGGAACAATTCACCGACCGCCGGATTTTGTCATTTGCGAAGATCGGCATAGGGAGTCCTCACCTAGGAGGAGCATGATGCGAATAGCGATCGTGACATGCGGGGTACTGGTTGGGGCGCTATGGTTTGCGGCATTCACATCCGCAAGAGCCGCTGTCCCGTTCCAAGGCGGAATAAGTGTGGCGGCGAGCGCATTGAGTACCACTATCGTGGTAAAGAAGAAGGGCGTCCCTGGCTGGTTGGGCCGGCGGCATTGTCCGCCGGGACACTGGAAGAAAGGCTGGTGCTGAGTCCGGCTATAGCGACCTTCGCGAAAACTCGCTCATCGGCTGTCGCAGCGAATATTGGGAATGTCTGTTATTGGCAGTTCGCCGCCCTTGCTCGCCCGCGCGACGAGGTCATCGAGTGACGTGAAGGAAGAGGGAAGGAAATGAAACTTCCCCATCGAAGGCAATTTCTGCATCTGGCGGCAGGCGCTGCCGCGCTGCCGGCGGCGGCGCGTGGCGCGCGGGGGCAGAGTTATCCGAGCCGGCCGGTGCACTGGATTGTCGGCTATACCCCGGGCGGCGGTAACGACATCTTCGCGCGTCTGATGGGTCAATGGCTGCAGGAGCGGCTCGGCCAGCCGTTCGTCATCGAGAACCGGCCGGGTGCAGGCAGCAACATTGCGACTGAGGCGGTCGTGAATGCGTCCCCTGACGGCTATGCGATCCTCCTCGCCAATTTTGCGAATGCGAGTAACGCCTCGCTCTATGCAAATCTGAAATTCAACTTCATCCGCGATATCGCGCCGATTGCCGGCATCGTGCGGTTGCCCAACATCATGCTTGTCAATCAATCTCTTCCAGTCAAAACGATTCCCGAATTTATTGCCTACGCCAAAGCCAATCCAGGCAAGATCAGCATGGCCTCGGCCGGCATTGGTTCCACCGGTCATTTGGCCGGCGAATTGATGAAGATGGCGGCGGGGATCGATTTTGTTCACGTGCCGTATCGCGGCAATGCACCTGCCATGACCGATCTCCTCAGTGGGCAAGTGCAGATTCTGTTCGCGTCGCTGCCATCCTCGATCGAACACGTCAGGGCCGGCAAGGCGCGTGGGCTTGCCGTCACCACCGCGATGCGTACGGCCGCCGCACCGGACTTGCCGGCAATCGCCGAGTTCGTTGCGGGTTATGAGGTCAGCTCGTGGTACGGCATTGGCGCACCGCGAAACACGCCCAGCGACGTCATCGACACCCTCAACAAGGCGGTCAACGCCGGGCTTGCCGATCCAAGGCTGAAGAAGCAACTCGACGACCAGGGAGGAATCGATATGGCAGGCACGCCCGCTGATTTTGGCAGGCTCATTGCCGACGAAACCGAGAAGTGGGCCAAGGTGATCAAATTTGCCGGTATCAAGCCGCAATAAGGCGACGCAGTCGGGCTTCTATCCCCGCATCGACTATCCGCAGCACGACGGTGTGATGGCTC
This sequence comes from Terriglobales bacterium, assembly GCA_035639935.1. Classification (GTDB taxonomy): domain Bacteria; phylum Acidobacteriota; class Terriglobia; order Terriglobales; family Acidobacteriaceae; genus JAHFUA01. The sequence continues at coordinate 2,530 of DASQXC010000252.1, read as the reverse complement.
AAAGGAAGAACATCGCGCGGGTATCTGCCCCCACGGCAGTGCGCCGCCATGGAACACGGACGACATTCAGCGCGTTTTGTCCGTGCAGCGCTTCCGCAGCAAGGGAGATCATCATGCATTCGAAGTTCTTAGCCATCGCCAGCGCGGTCATCGTGATGCTGGCAGGCACGACTGCATGGGCGCAAAGCGGTACGAGTCAAAAGACGCCTGGTCACATTATGCAAAGGACGCCTCAGTCGAAGAGCACCGGACCGGGAGCATCCGAATATGCGCCCGGCCATCTCAAGCGCAAGTCCGGCTCTGAATCAGCATCTGGATTCACGCCCAGCCATAGAACTTCCCCAAGTACGACGGGCGCGCGCACGCGCTGATGGTATGAGTCCGCGTACGACCTGACCGCGCCTACACGCGAACTTTTTCCGCTTTCGGGGCGGTCCAGAGAAAACGGACAGGCTCTAGATTCCTCCTTGGCTCTCCTTAAAGCCCCGGCAGGGCCGGGGCTTAATTTGCATCCCGCCCAGGTAAAGACCGCCAGCCCCTGCGTCTTTCGTCTTACGGCTGAATTCATCGCGCTTCACCTCACATCCCCGCGCTGCAGTCTGCAGCTCATGGACATGTTGCCCGGCGGACAGATGAACTTTCCTCCGCGCGCCCGCCAGCGGGTGCAACCTTTGCGGCTGACCAGGTGCACCAATGCGGCTTTGCGCCGACATAGCCGTGAAAGCGTCCCCGGTCTCTGAGTGGCACCACAGATTGCGCCGTTGCCGGCTGCAGGGCCATGAACACCATGAAGATGGCGACACAGACTACCAAGGAGGCAGCGCTGGTTTTAATGATCCCGAGATAATATCTCACGGTTCCCTCCTATCGCCACCTGCTTAACTGTACCGCGGATGAAGCAAGGTCTTAGCGCCCGGCAAACTCCGCGCTGGGTCCATTCTTCATCAAACCTAACATTGACTGCACAGACGCAGCCGAGAATCGCTTGCCGTATTGATTGACATAACCGAGATCTTCAAGCGCGCGCACCCACAGCGTGCGCCGCAATGTCTGCTTTCGGGGGCAAAGACGGGGTCAGCGGACGGGAAGCCGCATCGTACATCCGGCTCGATCCAAGGTCTCGGCTATCTCCTCACCGCGCTCAGGCGTCAGCGGCTCGCCTCCGACAAGCTGGTCCTGCAACCGGCGACATTCCTGCGCTCGCATGACCTGTTTCTGGAATTGAGCATCCGGACTCCGCGAACTCCGCGAACTCTCACAGCCAATCAGGTTCGACATAGCGGCAAGCAGAGCACAGATGATCGCCAGCTTTCGCGCATTCATTCCAGTGCCTGCCCAATATTCACCTCGCCGCTGCGGAGCCTGCGACTCAAAAATTAACTATTTCTTTAAGTCGAGATATTTTGGAGCGCACCGTCCAATTCCCCACAAGAGACATAGGCGGGATAGAACGGCGTGAGGCCTGCTTTCCGACCCGAAGCGGACTCTGTCGGCTCTTCAACTTGAACGGCGAGACGGATGAGGTTTTCGATACACACAGGAGGAGCGCGCGTGCTCTACATCATCTATCAGGAAGACCGAGATGACGGCGCCGAGATCCGCGCTGCCAACAAGGACGAGCATTTCGCCTATCTCGACAGGCACCAGGACATCCTGTTGTTGGGCGGAGCGTTGCTCGACGCCGACGGAGTCAAGCGCATCGGAAGCTGTCTCATCATCAACGTGCCAAGCCGTGAGCAGGCGGAGGAATTTTCGCGCAATGAGCCATTCCGCAAGGCCGGCCTGTTCAAGAGCGTAAAGATCGCGCGCATGCGACGCGGCCAATGGAATCCGGCGGCCGCGCCAAAAACGGCGGAGGGGAACTAAGCCTCGTTGGCATCACCTCGTCCAAGATATTCATGTTTACGGAGGATACGGGCTGCACGGACCGGCGGCGATTCGCCGATGTCCGCTTTCGGGGGTCGGTTACTGGATTTGCCAGCTTGCGAGATCGAAGCGTGTGCCCGGCTTGAGGGTATAGAACGGCGCGTCGCCATGGTTGGTACCGTCCGTGATCCGCACCATGCCTTTGCCGATCACTGTCATGGTGTTGCCTTGCACTATCACCGCCGTGCTCTCGTCTATGCCGATGCCAAGCAGGCCTGGATGGGCGGCGACCACGACCGACAGGTCGCTCTCGCGGCCACGCTGGGTTACGTGTTGATCGACCGCTACATTGGAGAGGTAGCCAAAGCCACGCTCATATCCCGGTGCCATCAAGATCTTGTTCGACTGAGGCGATCCGCGGACCAGGTAGGAGCCCTGGATCGTTGCGCCCGCCGAAGTGCCAGAGATCAAGCCATTTCGATCGAGAACAGCACGCAACTCGGTTTCAGTGCGAGTGCCTTTATAGGCATCGACCAGACGCCATTGGCGTCCCCCGTCGATGAAGACAGCCGTTGCGGCGCGCAGCGGTGCCGTGAACGCCTCGCTGTCAGCGACCTTCCGGTCGCGTGTATGGAGAACGGTGAGGGTACCGCCGGATCGGCGG
>DASQXC010000251.1:0-10860 GCA_035639935.1 Terriglobales bacterium | reverse complement strand
CGCGCAGATTGGCGACGTGCCGCGCCAAGCGAAACACCGCGAGCAGCACCAAGGCCGCCACCAGCAACATTGCGGTACGCGTCACCGCCGGAGTGTAGCCGGAAAGCTTCCACCACAGCGCCAGCCAGACCAGCATCAGCGGCGGATGCGCGTTGCTGGCGGTCGAATGCGGAATGAGGCTGCCGTTCAGCAGCAGGTCGCGCGCGGCAGGGATGTAATATCCCGCTTCGTCCCAGAAATACGGCAGCCGTAGCAAAGGCGCATGCAAAAGGAAGAGCGCAGTGAACAGCAGAGCGAAAATCAGGAGCGGATGCAGACGCTTCCCGCGGATTAACAACACATCCCCATGGATCAAAGCCGAACGGGATTCATCCGCGGCCATCGCGTCCGCTGGCATTCTACTTCAGCAGGAAGAGCGCGTTGATGTGCGCTGCGACGGTGACCTTCTGGGGCGTGAATTCCGCCGTGGGCGGCGGAGCGGCGGCCTCGGCGCGCATGGCGCGCGCAGACACCATCGGCAGTGGCACGGGCATTCCCCCATACTGTACGTCCACCGAAGCATACGACAGTTCGCCCAGGTTGCGCCCGCTGGCGCGCGCCAGCGTGAGCGCTTCCTCGCGCGCTTTCTGATAGGCGTCTTGGACGGCGCGCGCCTTTGCAGCTTCAGGGTTCTCCAAGACGTAGTTCAGCGTCTGGTTCTGGGTTACGTCCAGGTCCGACAACTGGGCGACGATCGGCCCGACCTTGGCGAAATCTTTCAGCTTGAGCGAGACGCTGGTGTTCACGCGATATCCCACCAGCTTGCGCTTGGGATCGCGATAATCATAAACCGGCTGCAGAGCGAAGAAGCCGATCTCGGCACTCTGGGGATCTAGATGGTTTGACTTGAGCAGTTGCCGCACTTGTTCTGCGGCCTCGGAGGCGCGCTGGTAAGCGGCCTGAGCGCTGGGTTCCTGAACCGAGATATTGAACTGGAACAGGGCTGTATCAGGAACGCTCTCGTACTTGCCATCGGCCCCGATGTAAACGCTGTTCGCAGGCGCCGCCACCGTGGGCCGCTCCTGTGCCGATATCAGGCCGGCAACGGCCAGCACCGCGGTCAATATTACAGGCGACCGGACTCTCATGGCGTTCTCCTCCTCAATATAGAACGCCATAGGCTCCGCACCTTGCACGGCACGAGATCAGGGAGTCTATGCTCAGAAGCTACCCTGGGACGAAGCTAAGGACGAAAAATCGCCAGGCTCTGGGTGGCGCCCAGGATGCTGTTGATGCTGCGGTTGGCGGCCTTCTTGCCGAAGCTGGCGGGTACGAAGATGATGTCGTTCGGCTTGAGATTAACGTCTTCCAGCTTGGTGCTGAGAATCTTGTTCAGCGGAAGCGGCAGCTCCTGTCGGCCAGTCGGCGTGCTGCGGATCAAGCGCGCGCTGTTCATGGCTGCGACTGGTGTAGTGCCGCCGGCCAGAGCGATGGCCTGCATGACGGTCATCTTCTCGTTGTTGTCCATGACCAGTCCGCTGGGACGCCCGACTTCCCCGACCACATACACCAAGCCCGCCCGGTTTACAACCAGAGTGTCGCCCGGGAGGATCTCGATGTTGTCCTTCGGCGATTGTGCCAGGTCGGAGGGAATCTCGACCTTCACCGCTTCCTCGGGATGTTCGCGGTGGGTGATGGTGGCCGTCTTGCCTGCCCGCTGCGTAAGCCCGCCGGCAGCAGCCAGCACCTCCAGCAATCGACGCTTTCCCATGATGGGGTAAACGCCCGGCCGATTCACCTCACCGGTCACGGTGGCCGACTGATTCACGTAGTCCTTCAGGGACACAGTCACATGCGGATTTTTCACGAACTCGCCCTCGCGCAACCGGTTCTCGATGACCGTTTGGGCTTGGTCGAGGGTCAGACCTGCGAGCTGCACGTATCCGATGAGCGGCAGATAAACCTCACCGCCGTTGCCGACCCGGGTGTCCTGCGTCAGCTCGGGGACCCCATAAACACTGACGTTCACCAGGTCGCCGCCACTGATCTGCAGCTCCGAGCGTGCGCCTTGCGCAAGTATCGCGCTGGCCGCCGGTGCTGCTGCCTGCTTCTGCGGGTTATCGCTGCTGGTCCCAGGGGGACGGCCTTCATTCTGGACCATGTCCGCGGTACTGTGGGCACTTCCCGGCGTAGGCGCCTGCAAGCTCTGCGCCATCGCTTGCCGATTGGTTGTGAAAACTAGAGAAAAAAGGAGAGTAAAAGACAGGGCTCTTCCCAACGCCATCAGCCAATCCTTATCACGATTTGCGGGGAGTGTAGCACGATGTGAGTTCGTCTTCGGCTGCCTTCCGAGGTTCCCTTGGACCGCCGGCTCGCGCACCGCCGAGCGGCATTTCGTCGAGCAGTCTGGCGAGGCGCAGCTTTGGAGCGCGGAACAGGATTGCTATAATCGAATGCACAGCCGCAACAGTGCAGCTGACATCCAGATCCGAGCAGAGTGTACTGCCGCAAAAGCGACCAAAAGCCTGCAGCGTGGCCAGGTAGCTCAGTTGGTAGAGCGCAGCCCTGAAAAGGCTGGCGTCGGCGGTTCGATTCCGTCCCTGGCCACCATCATTCCAAAGGATTTAGCTGAAAGCTGGCGACCAGAAATCGCCAAACTCACCCACGGGTGATCACCCACGGCCACATCAGGTGGCGGACCGTGTGCTCGTTGAGGGCCGGCTCCCTGCCTCGCATGTCGGTGTTTTGTCCGATCAGGTTATCGCTCTCATCAGACTGAAGCAGGATTTGATTGCATTGCAGCCGTTTGTCTCCGCCAGAGCGAGCCAAGGGTTGAGGATGATAAGAATTTCTTCTTAGTCGACGCCTACGTTAGGAGTCAATCCCCGAAGATGCCTCGAACCGCGCGATGCGCGGAATCGCTCTCTATGTCAACTCGCACAGCCATCCGGTTAGTGGGGGTGGCCTATGACTTCGGCACGCCCGGACGACGCTGGACTCCAATTCCCACAGTTTGATGTCGCATATAATCCCACCTCCACGATGAACAAGATTCTTGCAGTGGCAGTCCTGCTGGTGGTCGCCGCTACGGTTGCCCAGAACACGGCTCCCAGCGTGCGGCCGCGTGCCTCGGATTTGGGCCTGAAGGTCGGCGTCCTACCGCCTGGGCCGCTCGACGCGATCACCGATGTGGCCGGTGTTGAGGTCGGGCACACGACGATCATCCGCGGCGACGATGTACGCACCGGCGTGACCGCGATCCTTCCACATCCCGGCAACAGTTCGGGAGAAAGTGCCGGGGGCGGTGTTTGTGGGCAACGGCTTCGGCAAGCTGGTCGGCTCGACCCAAGTCAACGAACTAGGCGAGATCGAGACTCCGATCCTGCTCACCTCCACTCTGAGCGTGCCGCGTGTCGCCGACGCGCTCATCGACTACATGCTCGCCCTGCCGGGGAACGAGAATGCCGAGTCCATCAACCCGCTGGTTGGCGAGACGAATGACGGATACCTGAACGACATCCGTGGAAGACGCATCGCGCGGGAGCACGTGTTTGGCGCCATCAAGAACGCCAGGGGCGGACCGGTCGAGGAAGGCTCGGTCGGCGCGGGCACCGGGACGGTGGCATTCGGCTTCAAGGGCGGCATCGGCACCTCCTCCCGCCGCCTGCCCGCCAAGCTGGGCGGATACACAGTCGGCGTTCTCGTTCAGACCAACTTTGGGGGCGTGCTGGCGATTGCGGGTGCCCCGGTTGGCCGCGAACTGGGACGGCATTACCTGCGCGAGGAACTCCAACCGGGACCGAGCAACGGAGATCGGGGAAACGGGTCGGTGATGATCGTTGTCGCCACCGATGCTCCAGTCGATGCACGGAACCTGAAGCGGATGGCGGCGCGGGCGATGCTGGGACTTGGGCGCACCGGGTCTGCGGGCACGAGCGGCAGCGGGGACTATGTAATCGCGTTCTCGACTGCGCCGCAGATGCGGATACGAACTGAGGAGAAAGCGTCGCTGCGGCACATCGAGGTGCTGCCGAATGACGCGATGTCGCCGCTGTTTCTGGCCGTGACCGAGGCCACCGAGGAGGCGGTCTACAACTCCTTGCTTCGCGCAACGACGATCACTGGACGCGGCCATACGATCGAGGGGCTGCCGCTTGAGAAAACCGTTGCGATACTGAAGAAATACGGGGCCATTAAGTGAAGGAGAAGCCTCATGGAGCGGCAAGCGCGAGAACGTGATCTACGCTGTATCCGCTGGCCTGGCGGGTCACATGGTCATCGTCGCCTCCCGGGCGGCCTGATGCGTGGCGGCTCCGTCGTCGGTCCAGTGTGTGCCTCCCGCCTCCCGCACGGTGGTCCCTAGTGAAATCGTGTACTAAACCTTTTGAGTAGGCCATATTGAGAATTGAACCCAGGATTCGCCGGAGCATAATCTCGGGGAGCTTATCCCAAAGGTTCGGGAGTATCCGTTTATGCAATCGGGAAGAGCGCACTCGCATTCCTATCGACTGATATGTGTGGCATGGCCCGGCCTGAGCGCCCCTCAGCTACGTTCTCCTCGTATCTGCGTGCTTGCGCTCTGCATTTTGGCCCTATTCGTATCGGCGATCTCGCCGGTCGATGACGCGGTTCAGCAGGACTATCGCTCCCCTTCTCACGCCAAGGTAATGGCGGTGAAGGCGAGCTGCGGAGATGCTCCCCGCCTTCCACATCTGCTCGCGATTGCGACAACTGGAGGCACCCAGCCTGGCCTGACGCGGAGCGAAGTATCCGCACCGGGCGCTCTTTCGACCAACCTACCAGTTGAAGATTTCTTCAGATCCTACCGAATCCGACCTCCTCCCAAACCTTCCCGCCAAGCCTAATTTCTCTCGCAGTCAGAACACCACTTGTCTCTAAAAGAGGCCGTGTGTTGCCGGTGATCGTCGCTGCTCAGGAGACGTCTCGTAGCCGTCTCTTGTGATGAGCAACGGCAAATACGGGACCTTGCGGTACCTGGAGGATACTGTGTCTTGCCGCCAATTCGCTGAGCCGGAATCCGCAAGAGATTGCCTTCACAACGCCGATAACGGCGCGACCACGCTCTCGGAGGTTTTCACTCCGAAGGCCTTGGCCGAACATCTGCGCCTGTTTGCGGAAACTCATTGGAACTGGGAAGGCGTCGAAGAGATCAAAGTCGGCCTGCTCAGGTGCAAAGCACACCGTTGCACGGCCGAGGTCAATTTGCGGTGCAACAACGGCTGGCATTCTCTGATTGGCAAGGTCTATGCCATCGATCGCCCGGACGTATTTCAAGCGATGGAGAGGATCAGGCTGGCTGGGTTCGGCGCACAGGACGAGTTTTCGATCCCTCAGCCGCTGGCTTACGTTCCTGCGTTACGTTTGCTTCTGCAGGAAAAAGTGGAAGGCCAGAGGGCCAAGGAGATTTTCACGACTGGCGATGAGTGGAGCTGCACTGCGACGGCCGAGCGGTGCGCGCGATGGTTGGCCCGCTTCCACGCAACAGCGCCCAAAGCGGGACCCATTTTGGAACCCTGCGAGTACTTCAGCTCCGACGAGATGTCTGAAAAGAAGCAGCGGTGGCTGCGCACGTTAGCCGAGTCGGGCGGACGCGTCGCCGACAAGGCGGCACGGCTGCTAGGGGCGCTGGAAGATGCGGCGTCAACGCTGAGACCTGTGGAGATGTGCGCAGGTCACGGAAGCTACAGCGCATCTCACATTATCCAGGCCAACGGCCGCACGGTCGTCATTGACTGGGACGGCTACGATGTGGCAGACCCGGCGCGCGACCTGGGGCGATTCCTCGCCGCCTTGCGTCACTTCGCCCTGGGCAGGCTGGGCTCCATCCGGGCGTTGGATGCAATGGCTGAGGTTTTCCTCAACACCTATCTAGAGGTGGGCGAACCGGAGGCGGCGAGAAATCTTCGTTTTTACGAAGCTGGCGCCTCCTTGGCCTTGGCGAAGCATGCTTACTTCCACGGGCGCTTGGAGAAGATGGAAGCGACACTGGACGAAGGGCTTCGTGTCTTGGAAGGGAAAGGAGCTACAGAAACACCGCAGGCAAACCGCCTTCGGCCTTCCAAGCAGCGGCATCCCCAACCGAACGATCCGTAGCGCCGGGGATTGTCCCAATCGTTGTCTCCACAGGATGGGCTGAAGCGCCTAGCGAGCGACCCACGATTGCGGATGGCTGGCATGAGAAGAGTGGCGGGCCGCCCGCACTGCTCACAATCCTGAGGCAGATCCTAGGGCGCGGCGCTAGGCGCTGCCCTCTCATCCTGAGATAGCGTCCTGATGCCTGTCGCTATCCAACGCCCTCCTGCAACTTGGCATCGTCTTTTTACAGATCTCGCTCGTTGTGGGCGAGAGAACGACTGCCAGAAAATGAAAACATCCGCTGATGATGCTGCTCGTGGATCGGAAGGCCCTGTGAAGATGAGCTTTGCTCGTGCCGCTCGATTGCTTGTGATTACCGCGATTCTCTTTGCAAATCGGCTGGTGGCGCAGCAGGTCGAAGTTCGTCACAAAGAAGGCCTAGTCCACGGATTTCTGGTTTTGCGAACGCTAGAGGGTCAATACTTGGCCGATGGCGACCTCATCCAGAATGCTCAAGGAGATCGCGTAACCAGCCGCTTGGTGTTCCATTTCAAAGACGGCTCGCTGCACGACGAAACGGCAGTGTTCTCGCAGCAAGGGCAGTTTCGGCTGCTCAGCGACCACCTTGTTCAGAAGGGGCCAGCATTCGAGCATCCGGTGGATATGACGATCAACGCGTCAACGGGCCAAGTCACCGCCCGATACATCGAGGATGGCAAAGAGAAGTCCGCGACTGAACACCTTGATCTTGCGCGCGAGATTGCGAACGGCCTCATGCTGACGTTGCTCAAGAACATCCGGCCCGAGACACCGGAAACGAAACTGGCGTTTGTGGTTGCCGTCCCCAAGCCGCAGCTTGTGAAGCTGCACATCAGGCCCAAAGGCGAGGAGTCGTTCACAACGGGGGAAGCTCCTCGAAAAGCAATGCACTATGTCGTCAAAGTGGAGATCGGCGGCCTCAAGGGGGTATTTGCATCCTTGGTGGGCAAGGAGCCGCCCGATACCAACGTGTGGATACTCGAAGGAGAAGCTCCGGCCTTCGTGAAATCCGAGGGTCCGCTGGCCCCCGGCGACCCGGTCTGGCGTATCGAGTTGGTGAGTCCGGTCTTTCCACGCTCATCGGCTGGCAAATCGAAATAGCGAGTTCGAGCGGAGGGCCATTTCTCCTTCTCTCTATTCTATGCCCGGTTGGTTCGAGCACCTGCCGAGCATCGCGGTACGTATGCCGTTGTCGGCGAGCGAGCTAAGCGCGCCGGTTGATCCGGAAATCAGTCAGCGGGTGTTTCGCCCCACCGACTGGACCGGGCAAGCCGCCCGCATTATCGGCTTTCGGCTTACGGAATTCGCGGGAGGGGAGGCGATCGTAGAATTCAAGCCTGGTCCGCAAACAACCGCAGTGAACGTGGGAGCAAGGTGCGTTCGACACAGTGCAAACAAGATTGCTCGCTGTTACCAGTGTTGCTACCATTGCGGCTCCAAGGAGGCTGCATGGATATCAGTCGGATTCTTAATGAACTTAAAGCCGGGCGCGACCGCATCGACCAGGTAATTTCGGCTATTGAATCTATCGACTCCGCCGGGCGCCGGAGTCCAAGTCAGCCGAGAGCAACACGCAAGCGCGGTTTCTCGGCCGCCACGCGGGCAAGGATGGCCGCCGCCCAGAAGGCGCGGTGGGCAAAAGTGAAACGACAAGGCGCGGCATCGAAACCCATGCGTCACTTGAGCAGGGCGGCCCGGAAAAGGATTGCGGCAGCGCAACGCACGCGCTGGGCGAAGATTAAGCAGCAACAGGCTGCCTGATCTCGGGTTCGCGCAGGTTCTGTAACAGGGCGGCCAGAAGAGACCGCACCTGTCCTCCATTCCTCAAACGGAGATCCAGTTCTTTCCGGCAACTCCTTTATTAGGTGCGAGAGTTGGAGCCGTACATGAAAAGACCCGTCCCGGTGGAATCTGCCCCTGCATTAATCGACGAGAAGATCAAGGAACTTGGGGACTGGCGCGGGAAGACGCTCGCGAAAGTGCGCGAAATCATACACGAGGCAGACCCCGAGATCGTCGAAGAGTGGAAGTGGATGGGGACTCCCGTCTGGTCCCACGGCGGCATCGTCTGCACGGGAGAGACGTACAAGAACGTCGTCAAGATGACATTTCCCAAGGGAGCTGCGTTGAAGGACCCTTCAGGACTGTTCAACTCCAGCCTCGACGGGAATGCCAGGCGCGCCATCGACATCCACGAAGGCGACAAGGTCCATGAGGCGGCCTTGAAGGATCTCATCCGCGCTGCAGTGGCGCTCAATGTCAAGGGCAAGAGCAAGCCGAAGCCCGGGCAAGCGAGCAGCAAGCGGGCCGACTAGCTTCATCGCAGGTCCCGGGCCATATCTCCTACCATCGGGGAGGAGCTTTGGCACCTGCCTCCGACGAAATCGGCGGGCGCACGAGGTAGGTTTTAACCCAGTGGACATGGGCCCACGGCCCGCTATACAGAACCGTTCTCGCTGCTGGTGGTATCGGTGAAACCGACGACTTGCACATCTGACCACTACGAGAGGACGGCAATAATCGGTCACGATAAGTCGGCTGTGTCGTTCCGGCCGTGGCAACTGTCAACTGCCCCTAAGATTCCTGGATCACGCGCGATAGGAAGTAATCCGATTGTGCACAGGCGATCCGCTGGCTTACAAGTCGCTGTCGCTCAGGCGCCGACCATAATCGTTCGTTTCCAACCAGTGGTAGAGGTGTACTTGGTAGAGATACGAGGCCACAATTTCCTCGCCCAGTTCGTGGGTTTCCGTGCAGACGAATGGCACTCCCAGGCCGGCCAGTGCGGCGATAAGCGATTGGGTAATGCGGTTGGGATCGGCTCCGGAGTGAGTGTAGCGCGACTTTACTTGACTCAAGGCCGCGTCGATCACGAGCAGACGATGTGGGACTCCGGCCATGAGCCGCAGACGATTAACAAACACACCACGCTCGGCGGTAAAGGAGTGGACCAGGTCGGAGAGGTCCTTGCGTTCCACCGCACAGATGTCTTCCATCCCAGCAATTGAGTAATCGCCCAACTGGAGCGCCTTTTTCTCGATTCCGCCGAACCATGCTTCGAAACGAGAGAAGTCAAACGGATGCTGCTCCCGGGTGTCGACCAGCAGCACTGGGCGCGGCGTCTTCAACTGGGTACCGCCGCGCTCGGCCAGAACTGGGATCAGCGGCGGTGGGATCGGCATCGCCGTCATCATCCACTCCAGCGGCGAGGTCACTAGGCGGCGGCTTTTCTTCATTGGCTCTTCCTGTTCGAGATGATCGCCATCACCTTTATCGGCCGGAACAACTCTATTTCGGGCGGAGCATGGGTCGCGTTGCTCTACCTGATCGCCATACCCGATGAGGCGAGTAGATTGCTCCGGCAACGACTCCGTCGTCGAACGGATGGGGTGGCCAATACGAGGGCAACGTTTGAAATCGAAGCCAATCTTGCCGCAAACGCCGCCAACTTGTCATTTATAGTTCTTCTCATTCAGACACAGGAGCGATTATGGCCGCCGACAGCATTCTGACCACGTTCCCCGGCACGCAGATTTTGCGGCAAACGCCCGACATCTTGCGCTCGCTGCTCGCGAGCGCCACGGCGGAGGACCTCGACTGGCAGCCCGCGCCCGACCGCTGGTCAATCAGCATGGTGCTTGCCCATCTTGCCGACGTCGAACTCAAAGCTTTCGTCAGCCGCTTCCGTGCAATTACGGGGCAGGATAATCCGTTCTTGCCCTCTTATGACCAACTGGAGCAATTTCGCTCCGAGAAAAAATTTGATGGATGCGCAGAACTCGATACCTTCCAGCACCGGCGGCGCGATACGTTAGCGTGGCTCGATTCTCTGCCCGCGTCCGTGGGGGGTCGCACCGGACAGCACGAAGAGCTTGGCGTGATCAGCTTCAACCAGTTGCTCAACGAGTTCGCCTTTCACGACCTGGGGCACATTCGGCAGATTGCGGAGCTGTACCGCGCCCACGCGTTCTATGCGAACATGGGCGGGTTCCGAAAGTATTACAAGATCAATCCGTAACATCGGCAGCCCAACACACTGCTCGTTGAGGCCCATGGTGCCTCTGTGGCAAATGTGGACTGGCTGCTTGCCCTCGGTTAACAATTGAGAGCTTTGGCTTCAGCGGGTGCCGGGCGGGTCCGTCGGGCGGTGCAGACGCTGACCCTGGCTGACCGGAAAGAGATCGCGGTTGGAGCTGGCCACACGCGCCTCTTCCAATACGAGCGGGCGCTGCAGTTCCATCTCGACGGTACTACCGGCTTCCAGGCGAATGTCCTGGCCGCGCGACAGCAGGACACTGGCCAAGCCCACCGCGCCGCCCGCTCCGGCGCCAATGCCCGCGCCCTTCCCCCCGCGAGCCAGACCTCCGATCAGCGTTCCGGTACCGGCGGTTTGGGCAATCGTGGTCGCATCCTTGCCCTTCTGACTGTCGGCCTGAATCGTTCCCTCTTTGTCTTTCATCTTGGAACTGTCGGCCCCGGGGACGCCCTCGACCGCTCCCGGCAAACTCACAGTGTATCCGTTGGGAAAAATCAGGGTGGTGAAATGCATGAGCACTTCGGCGCGGCCTTTTACGCGCCCGGGGCGCTTGACGTTGTCAACCACGCCTTGGACGTAGGTCCCGGCGGGAATCAGCATGCGGTTGTTCTGCGTGACCGGGAAGGTGGTCTCCAGGTACACCGGATCTCCGGGGCGCACGCTCTTGGTGCTAATGGCATGCTTGAGCACCAGCGGAATGCGGGTCCCGG
>DASQXC010000250.1:0-5426 GCA_035639935.1 Terriglobales bacterium | reverse complement strand
CAATTGCACTCACTCGTGTCGAGAGGACATAGGCCGCGCCAGCCAGGAGCCTATGCCCGACTTCCCACGACTCGCCGGTAAAGCCCCTGGATTTCGCCCACTATCCCCTGCCGGAACAAGAGCACGCACACTACGAAAATCGCACCGATGATCACTGTCACGAGCGAGCCTACCTTATCGGAGAGCTTGCTCTCCAAGGTGACGATTGAGAATGCTCCCACTACCGGTCCGAAGATCGAGCCCATACCGCCCAGCAAGGTCATCAAAACCACATCGCCGGAAGTGTGCCAGTCCACACCCGTAAGGGTGACAAAGGTGAACACGATGGCATTGGTGGCGCCCGCCAGTCCCGCCAGCCCGGCCGAGAGCACGAAGGCCATCAGCTTGTATTTGTTAACGTCGTAGCCCAGCGAGACGGCGCGCGGCTCATTCTCGCGGATGGCCTTCATTACTTGTCCAAAGGGCGAGTGGATCGTGCGATAGATCAACAGGAATCCGAATAAAAAAATGGCGAACACCACGTAATAAAGCGTGAGGTCGTTTTCAAGATTGATCACCCACAGCAGGCGTCCGCGCGGGATCGCCTGCAGGCCATCTTCCCCGCCGGTGAACGGCGCCTGGAGATAATAGAAGAAGACCAACTGCGCCAGTGCGAGGGTGATCATGGCGAAGTAGATACCCTGCCGCCGAATCGAGAGGCCGCCAAAGATGATGCCCAACACCAACGCGGCGCCCGTGCCGGCCAAAATCGCGAGCGCGGTCGAGAGCCCTATCTCCTTGGCGGTGTAACCGGTGATGTAGGCGGCCGTGCCGAAGAAGGCCGCGTGTCCGAACGAGAGCAGCCCGGTGTAGCCCAGCAGCAGATTGAAGGCGCAGGCGAACAGCGCAAAGCACAGCGCATTCATCAGGAATACGGGATAGACGACAAACGGTGCCAGCACGCCTGCCGCCAGCAACAACCCGTATCCGAGATAGCGAAGTCTGCTGCTCGTCATTGCTCCCTGCCAAACAACCCTGCCGGCCGCACCAAAAGCACCAGCGCCATAACCATGAACACTACCGTGTTAGCGGCCTGCGGGTAGAAGACCTTGGTCAAGCCCTCGACGAGACCCAGTCCCAAGCCGGTGACGATGGAGCCAAGGATCGATCCCATTCCCCCGATGACCACTACGGCGAACACCACGATAATCAGGTTGGAGCCCATTAACGGACTGACCTGCAGCGTGGGCGCGGCCAAGACGCCCGCCAGGCCGGCCAGGCCGACGCCGACCGCGTAAGTCAGCGTGATCATCACCGGAACGTTGATGCCAAAGGCCTGCACCAACGGCGGATTCTCCGTTCCGGCGCGCAGGTAGGCTCCGAGTTGCGTGCGCTCGATGACGAACCAGGTGGTGAAGCAGATCACCAGCGTGGCAGCCACTACGAAGGCGCGATATTTGGGCAGGAACATGAATCCCAGGTTCAGTGCTCCCTCGAAGACCTCGGGGATACCGTAGGGCAGACCGGAAGAACCGTACTTATAAAGAAACAATCCTTCGATCACCAGCGCCAAACCGAAGGTCAGCAGCAGGCCGTACAAGGGATCGACTTTGTAGAGCGGCTTGAGGAAGACGCGTTCCACGACGATGCCGAAGATCCCCACCGCAAGTGGCGCTAGCAGCAAGGCCCACCACCAACTCATGTTCCAGGTGGCGAGCAGGAACCAAGTAAAAATCGCCCCCATCATGTACAGCGCGCCATGGGCAAAATTGATGATATTGAGCATGCCGAAGATGATGGCCAGCCCCAGGCTGAGCATGGCGTAGAAGCAGCCGTTCACCAGCCCGAGCACGAGCTGTCCAAACAAGGCCTGGATGGGCACTCCGAGGACTTCGGTCATGGGCTTATGAGATCGCGACGTAGCGCCGCCGTCTCGGCGGCTGTCGCGTGGGCGTCCCCCCCCACACGCACGAGGGCGAGACGCCCTCGCGGACAGCCGGCCGGAGGCCGGCGCTATATCAATTGCCGCTACTTCTTGATCATCGGGCAACGTGACTGCGACAGCGGCTGAAACGCCTCGTCCGGGGGGACGGTGGCCACCAGTTTGTAATAGTCCCACGGCCCCTTGGACTCGCTGGGCGTCTTCACCTGGTAGAGGTAGAACTCGTGCACCATACGGCCATCGGGGCGGATTTTGCCGCTCTTCACCGTGGCATCGTTCAGCGTCATTTCCTTTAGTTTCTTCATGACGGCATCGGCGTCGTCGCTGCCCGCCGCCTGAATAGCTTTTAGATACTGCAGCGTCGAGGAATAGACGCCGGCATGCACCATGGTTGGCATTTTGCCACCCATTTTGGCAGCGAAGGCCTTGCTCCACTTGCGAGTGTCGTCGTTCTGGTCCCAGTAGAAGCCGGTGGCTGCATACAGGCCCTGCGCGGCCGGCAGGCCCAGAGAATGAACATCGCTGATGAAGATCAACAGCGCCGCCAGCTTCTGCTTCTTGGTGATGCCGAATTCGGAAGCCGCTTTGACGGAATTAATGAGATCGCCGCCGGCATTGGCCAGCCCAATCACCTGCGCTCCCGAGGCCTGCGCTTGCAGCAGGAAGGAGGAAAAATCAGAAGCGTTCAGCGGGTGCAGCACTGATCCGACTACCTTGCCGCCGGCAGCCTCGACAAACTTGCTGGTGTCGGACTGCAGCGACTTGCCGAAGGCATAATCGGCGGTGATAAAGAACCAAGTCTTGCCACCGCGCGCAATGATGGGTTTGGCCGTCGTGGTGCCAGTGGAATAAGTGTCGTATTCGTAGTGGATGGTGTAGGGATTGCAGTCCTCATTGGTGAGTCGCGTGGAACCGGCGCCGGAGACGATAAACAACCGGTGTTTCTCGTTGGCTACTTTGCTGACCGCGATGGCAACGCCCGAGTTCACGGTTCCCACGATGATGTCCACGTCCCCGTCGAACCATTCCCGCGCCTTGTTGGCGCCCACATCGGGCTTATTCTGATGATCGGAGGAGACCACCTGGATGGGAGCCCCCAACACCTTGCCCCCCATTTCGGCCACAGCCGTTTCCGCAGCCACTACTTCACCCCTACCACCGATATCGGAGTAGAGCCCCGACATGTCATCGAGCACGCCGATTTTGACTACATTGCCGGAGATTTTCCCCTTCGCCTGTGCCCACGCCCCTGTCGCCGCCCACAACCCCGCAGCACCGGCCAGAAGGACGATAAGTTTGCGTTTCATCGAATCTGCCTCCTTCCCTGAGGCTCGGCTTTAGCCGCTGAGGTTCCTCAGGGGCTAAAGCCCAGAGTTCACAAAATGCGCATCCATGCAGGCCTGAAGGCCTGCTCCACCGTTGCTCTACCAGAGATCATGAATAACCCAGGTGAA
Organism: Terriglobales bacterium; assembly: GCA_035639935.1. GTDB lineage: Bacteria > Acidobacteriota > Terriglobia > Terriglobales > Acidobacteriaceae > JAHFUA01. Next base: position 2,051 of record DASQXC010000250.1, on the reverse strand, counting down.
GTCGTGCCCTCCCGCTACACACCCAATAGCTCTTCCAGCAAGGCTTGCTTTTCCTCGACTTCCTGGCGCTGAATCTCGACCGCGATGCGGCCGCGCTCGACCACGTACATGCGGTCGGCCAAAGGAGCCGCAAACCGGAAATTCTGTTCCACCAGCACGATGGTGAAACCCTTGTCTTTGAGCTGGCGGATCACCTGACTGAGCTTCTTCACGACCACCGGCGCCAGGCCTTCGGAAACTTCGTCGAGCAGCAGCAGGCGCGCCCCAGTGCGGAGAATGCGGGCCATAGCCAACATCTGCTGCTCGCCCCCGGAGAGCCGCGTCCCTTGACTCTTCCGCCGCTCCTTCAATTGCGGGAACATGGAGTGAATTTCTTCAACGCTCATGCCTTCGCTGGTGAACCGGGGCGGCAAGAGCAGGTTCTCTTCCGCGCTCAGGCTGGCGAAGATGCCGCGCTCCTCGGGGCAATAGCCCACACCTAGACGGGCAATGCAGTGCGGAGGCCAGGCAATGGTTTCCCTCCCGTTGATCATGATCGAGCCGCTGCGCTTGGTGACCAGGCCAAGGATGGCTTTCAGCGTCGTGGTGCGCCCGGCACCGTTCCGGCCCAACAGCGTCACCACCTCGCCGCGGTTCACGCGAAAATCCATGCCGTGCAGGATATGCGACTCGCCATAAAAGGCGTGCAGACCGGTGACCCGCAAATATTCACGGTCGTCGTCGCTATCCAATCTCCACTCCCATGTACGCTTCCAGCACCTCAGGGTTCTCGGAAACCTGGGCGTAGCTGCCTTCGGCCAGCACCGAGCCGCGCTGCAGCACAGTGATCATGTCGCACAAATCGGCAACCACGCTCATATTGTGCTCCACCATCAATACTGTGCGCTCGGCGGCTACGCGGCGGATCAAGCCCTTGACCCGATCCACATCCTCGTGACCCATGCCTTGGGTGGGCTCGTCGAGCAGCAGGAGTTCCGGCTCCAAAGCCAGCGTAGTGGCAATCTCTAAAGCGCGCTTGCGCCCGTAGGGCAACTCGACGGCAATCACCTCGGGATAAGATTCCAAGCCTACCTCGGCCAACAATTGCATGGCACGCTGGTTGAGCGAGTCCAGTGTTCTCTCGCTGCGCCAGAACTCGAACGATGGTCCGCGGAACCGGCGCTGCAGCGCGATGCGCACATTCTCCAGCACCGTGAGGTGAGGGAACACGGAGGAGATCTGGAACGAGCGCACCAGCCCACGCCGCGCCACTTCCGCCGGTTTCTCCATGGTGATGTCCTTGCCCTTGAAGTAAATGGTGCCGCGGGTGGGAGGCAGGAACTTGGTCAGCATGTTGAACACAGTAGTCTTACCCGCGCCGTTGGGGCCGATCAGGCCGTGGATGGACCCGCGCCGCACTTTGAGGCTTACATCATTGACCGCGACGAAGCCCTTGAACTCCTTGACCAGATTTTTTGCCTCGAGAATATAGTTCTGTTGCATCGGGCTCGGGATTGTGGCCCTCCTCAGTGACTCACTATAGCCAACCAAAAGAAAGCTCCTTGACAGTCTGCGACTATGAAGGGTTGAAGCCCTGCTCCACTGTTGGTTCAGCCTCATGGCCAATGCAGGCGGTCGGGGGCGTCATTCTAATTGGAGTGGGTGCGCACGGCAATCTTAGGAACAATCGTGCGGCGCGAAGAACTGGAGAGGGAGACGTGGATCGAACGCGACAACTAGCTTAGGAAAATTTTCGTCTATCTTCTCAGGATCGGCGAGGAGTTGGCGCATGCGCGCGGCCCGGCATACCGATCGCGCCCTGGAATCCACCGCCACTGCAAGCTTTTTAGAACTGCATTCAGCGAGCCCCTGACTGAGCAGGCATTCCAGGCATTGTGCCCCCCTCCCCCGGGGGGTGCCCCCAAGCAGGATCATAGACTTACGAGATACCCCAGCTCGGAATCTATGAAACCAAAAGAGTTAAAACTAAGATCTTGATGCATAAGCAGTTAAGTTATATGTCGTTGAGGCGTCGTCATCCCCGCCACGAAACTTCAGCCTGATGTGAGCAG
>DASQXC010000249.1:0-11054 GCA_035639935.1 Terriglobales bacterium | reverse complement strand
CGTGAGTGCGCAGATAGCTGATGCTGAGCACGGAATCCCGCAAGGGTTGCATCTCCACCGCTAGGCTGTTCTGAATCCCGTAGGGTATCTTGTGGTCCTTGGTGAAGCGCACGATAGTGGCCGGGGCTGAAAATCCGACGGCGGGATCGAAATTCGGTGGATACAGTCCGCTAGTGATCAGGTTGTTAAAAGTCTGCTGGAAAGCAGTCGAGCTGAAACCGGCAAATCCGAACAACTGGGTGGTGGAATTGAGATCGTCTTCCTGCGGCCGGAATTTGCCGAAAGCCGCGCTGCCGCCACACGAGGGCGCCTGGCACATAAGCAGGGGCGACGGAATCGTGCCATGGAAAATCCCGAAACCGGCGCGGGCCACGACATTGCGCTTACTGCTCAGGGCATAAGCAATACCAATGCGGGGATCAATGTTGTTCATGGGATTGTTCAGCGCCTCGCTCGGCCAGGTCTCGAAATCCCAGCGCACACCGTAGTTGAGGGTTAGATTTGGGATGGCGCGCCACTTATCCTGGATGAAAAACCCATCATAGGTATGGTCTAGCGTGCCGGAAGCCTGGTTGCGGATTGTTTGGGGATAACCCGGCAGTTTAAAAACCGAGGTATCAAAGGATGCTTCGTTAAAATTCGGGCCTTTAAAGCGCTCAAAGAAAATGACCACCGGCTTGTGTTCCAGCAGGTTGGAGCTGTTGCAGATGGAGTTGGGATTGGCAGGATCAGGCCCAACACAGACGAATGTCGCCTCGAAAGGATAAAACAACGGGAATGACTCGCTGGTCCGGACAAAATTGAAGTTGCCGCCCCAGCTAAGCGTGTGCCTGCCGGCGGTCTTGGTGACGTTATCCACAAGCTCGAAGCGGTTTTCAAAATAGAAGTCAGGATTGCCGCGGTTGACGCCTATGGCGAACTGATTGGCTACCTCCATGTGAGGCTGGGCTGTCACCGTGGGGAAGTCGAAAGAACGCTTGGCATACTGCACGCGCAACTCGTTTACCAGGCTGTTGGAAAACGTGGAGGTCACATTGCCGACTAGCGACTGGTCGCGATCATCGTTGTTCTTGAAGCCGGAGGGCAGGTCGAAGCCGTCATTCAGCGGCGAGTAGTTCTTCAGCCTGCCGCTATTGAAGAAGTAGCGCAACGACAGGTACTGGCGCTGGCTGAAGGTGTGATCCAGTTTGAGCAGGAAATTATCGTAATCGGTGTTGCGAGTGACGTTGAGGTCCTCCAGCGGAAACCCGATGCTGGCTTTGAACGAGTTGATGTCGTTAATGCGACCGAGGATGATGGAGTTGTAGAAAGGGGATTCGCGACGGCGCTGTCCCTCGTAGTTGCCGAAAAAGAAGGTCTTGTCCTTGTGGACCGGGCCTCCCAAGGTGAAGCCGAACTGGTTCTGACGCAGCTTGTTGAGCAGCGAGCAGCCATCGGAAGTAATGTCGCCCGGCATGCGGCATGAGGCCGGGTTCTTGGAGGCCAGGATGCTCTTGGCGTCCAGCTTGTCATTGCGCAGATACTCGTAGGCGGAGCCGTGCAAATCGTTGGTGCCGCTTTTGGTGATAATGTTGACAATGCCGCCGACCGCGCGCCCAAACTCCGTGCTGTAGCTGCTGTTGATGACCCGGAACTCGCGTACCGCCTCCTGCGATGGAGTGTACTTCTGCACGCCGGAAGCAGTGGACACATTGTCGGCGCCATCGACGGCGATGAAGTTATAGTGAATGTTCTGGCCCGCAAAGGAGAGCTTGGTTACCGGCTCAATGATCACATCGGTAGAGCCGGAAGTGGTGTCGCCGATTTTGACGCCGGGAGCCAGCAGGGCGAAATCAATGAACTGGCGCCCGTTAACCGGCAAGGTTTGGATTTCACGCTCGGCGATGACCGAGCTGATCATGCTGCGCGTAGGCTCAACCGCTTCCGCTTCACCCTTAACTTCCACCTCTTGGGCCACCTCACCGACGGCAAGCGTAAAGTCCAAGGCGGCGTTGGCACCGATATCAAGACGGATTTTCCTGACCTGCTTGCGAAAGCCCTTGAGCTCTGCCGAGACCGTGTAGTCGCCCACCGGCAACGCCGGCAACTGATAGCTGCCGAAGCCTGAGGACTGAGTGGAACGCGTCAAGCCTGTAGCGGTATTCACGGCCGTAACGCTAGCGCCGGCCAAGGCTGCTCCGGATGGATCCAGCACCCGACCCTCGATTGTCGCCGAGGTAGTCTGCCCGTGCAGAGGACTGCAAATACAAAACAGCACAACCAGCAGCCAGAGCCAAATCGCGATTTTCATGGATCTAACCTCAGCAGAATTTTGAAGCCGGGACGTGCCGATCAGAAGGTTGCTGATTATATTCAGACTCGCCGCAAAGCACTCTACAATTTCGCTGAGAGACCGCCCACTCTCGTCCCATCTGGCAACAGCAATCTTCTTAAGCTGCGCGGGATGTGATTGCCAAATGCCAACTGGCAACTGACAACCTCAACTGATACCTTATTCCAACCTATGTTCCGGTTTGCGCGCTACTTACGGTATGCGTTCTGGCGTGCTTTCCAACACGACCAGTTCGCCATTGCCAAAGGCGCGGCTTATTCAGCCATCCTGACACTGTTCCCCACGCTGCTGGTGGTCGCTTCCGCGCTGGCCTCAGTAGGCAACCGGGCGGTTTTTCGCGAGTTCATCCGAGCGGTTACGCTCATCCTGCCCGGAGGGACAGGCGGCCCGGTGCGCAGCCTGATCGAGCGGCAACACCATCCCATTGGCATCCTGATCCCGACAGCATTGCTGACCTTGTGGACCGCCTCCGGCATCTTCATCTCCTGGATGGAAGGCTTTCGCAATGCCTACCGCATGCCCAAAGTGTGGGGTCTAGTGCACGAGCGTCTGATGTCGTTCCTGCTTGTGTTTCTTACTTTCGTGCCAATGCTGTTTGCGACTACCCTGATGGCGTTTGGCAATCAGATCGAGACCTGGATCGCCTTCCAGGCCGGGCACGAGATCGGCCCCTACATCCTGCTGCTGTGGACGATGGCACGATGGTTGATCTCCTCTGCCACCAGCGTGCTGGTCATCCTGCTGATCTATCACTGGGGCGTGCCACGGATTGCTCCCTGGCACCTGTCGCTCCCTGGAGCGCTACTGGCCACCGGCATGTGGTTTCCGGCGACTGTGCTCTTCGGCTGGTATCTTCGGCGATTTTCAACCTACAGCATCCTGTACGGCTCACTGGGCACGGCCATGGCCCTGCTGGTCTGGCTATACATCATTTCGGTGATCCTCCTGGTTGGCGCCGAGTTCAATGCTCTCATTTTCCCCAAACGGCTCACCGGCCAGCCGCTGGAGCCGGACTTGCAGCGCGAGCTGCAGATGTACTGAGTGGGTTGAGCAGAAGGAGAATCCAGGATGTCCGAAACGACCGAGATCATGGCCTTGGCCGTGGTCGAAACCTCCGAGGGCAGGGAAGACGAATGTCTCCAGCTCCTGCATGAGTTCTCTGCCGTGCTGCGGCGCAAACAGTACAGCCGCGACCTGCTTTACCGCGACGTGAACGATCCTCGCCGATTCGTCAACCTACGTTACTGGCGGTCCGAAGATGCGCGTCGGGCGGCCCACGAAGATCCCGATGTTCACGCCTTTTGGAAACGGCTCAGCGAGATCGCGAGCGTCGCACCCGTCTACGAGCGGCTGGAGGACATCACTCCGCTAGATTCGATGGCAAAACGGGAGGGATGCCCCTTAGTAGAGACGCAGCATGCTGCGTGCCGCTGACTGAATGCTGAGTGCTGACTGCTGCTAATTCACCCACGGCCCCCGGTGTTCGCCATTGCCCTTTTCTGGCGGCTGCTTGTCGGGATCGCGGAAGTTGCCGTATTCGTCGAAGTACTGGCTGCGGTCGTGCTTCCGCATGTAAACCTCGAACTTCTTGGCAGCCCGGCGGCGCTTCCAGCGATAATAGGCATTGCGAAGTCCGAACAATTGTTCTGATGCCCCGCCCACCACGCCATAGCGGGGCATAAATCTCACGTAAAGGAATCCGAACAGCGCTCCCCCGAGATGGGCGATGTTGGCTACGCCCGAAGGGCCCTGCAGTACCAAGGCAATCTCGATAAACAGCAGGATTCCCACCATGTATTTCGCCCGCATACGGAAGGGTAGTGGGAACATGAAAACTTCACGATCACCGTAAACCATTCCGAAGGCCAGCAGGATGCCAAAAACCCCACCGGAGGCGCCGATGGTGATGGTCGCGGGCGAAAGCAGGAATCCGATGTAGGCGAAGGCCACCGTCACCAGCGCCGCGCCGACCGCGCAGAACAGATAGAACTCGAGGAAGCGCCGGCTGCCCCATCCCATTTCGAACTCTGCCCCGAACATCCATAACATCAACATATTGAAGAGCACGTGCCACAGACCGGTGTGGAGAAAGGAATAGGTAATGAGCTGCCATATCCGGCCATGGACCACGAACACTGGGACAAGGCCCAGCCAGTAATCTCGGGTTGCGATAAAGTTGGCGATGCTGAGCTGGCCCAGCAGCGAAACCAGGTAGATCGCTACGTTAATTCCAACAAGCCACTTGATGCTTGGCGGGAATGGGGGAAAAGCCAGCGAAACCGTGTTGTAGCCGGAACTGCGACGCATCTCTGCGATTGTACCGCTCTCAAGGAACCGGCGCGACCTCCTAGCCTTGTAACCCTGAGGAGAACTGCACTACCTTTCCGGCTGCGGCACCACCGCTACGCTGTGATGACCCTTGGCGTCCACCGCGCGCACGGCGAAGATTACGTTGTCTTTGGAGTGCTTGAGTGTGGCCTGGGTCACATTGCCCACGATTTCTACGTTCTGCGCAGGCCACTCGGAGTCGGTGGTTGGTCGCCACAGCACCTCGTAATGGGTGATTAGGGCGCCTGGAGACGCGGTCCATGTGGGTGTGGAATCGTTCTCCAGCTTATTGGTGACGAGGCGCACGTTCGCGGGCGGCGCCGGGGCCGAGGCTAGCGAGGCCAGCGTAGCAGCATTGAGCCGGGCAACATTGGCGACGTAGCCGAAATCGATGAACTTCAGCAAATCACCGTACTCGATTCCCTTCTCGACCCGCGGCGTCTGGTGCTGGTGGTTGTAGTCTTCGCGGTATTCGGTGAAGCGCACCGCAGCGAACCCCTGGTCGTTAAACGACAGGTGATCGCCGCCACGCAAGTAGCGGTCGGGGCGCAACACCAGCTTGGGCTCAAAGGCCGGGACATACTGTTGTGCAATATCCCGGACGTAGCGCGCCAGTTGCCGGGACGGCGAGTCATTCTCCATGCCGGTGGCGCGGATCAGCTTTATCTCCTCGGAAGCGGCTGCTGCCGGAATGCCTTCGGAGAAGACGCGCACCCACTGCGGCTGCTGCATTTTGTCCCCCGGCGTCCGATTGCCGCCCACGATGTCATTGTTCAAAACTCCTTCGATATCGAGTTTGGCGGCCTTGGCGGTTTGCGCATAGTGCGCACTGCCGTAGAGCCCCTGCTCCTCGCCCGCGAAGGCGATAAACACGATGGTGGCGGGGAACTTGTATTTGCTCAGCACACGCGCGCATTCGAGAACTACGGCCGTGCCGCTGGCATCATCGTTCGCACCGGGCGCGGGATCGGTGACGTTGTCGTTGTCGCTGTTTCGCGAATCATAGTGGCCGCTCACGACGTAGATCCGGCCGGCATCGGCGGGAGCGGCGCCTTCCAGCGTGGCCACTATGTTCACAATCTCCGTCGGCTTCGGGATGCGCCTTGCGGGCGGACTCACTGTGAAACTCTGCATCTCCACCTTCAGGCAGCCACCGCAGTCCTTGGAGTAGCGCTCGAACTGGGAGCGGATCCACTCTCGCGCAGCGCCGATGCCGCGTCCTTTGGCGATCGATGCTGCGTCGGCGGCAGAAAGAGTGCTGCGAGTGTGGAAGCTGACCAGCTTTTCAATGACGGCCTTCACCCGCACCTGCGAGACTTCCTTCACGGCGGCTACGATCTGAGGGTCCAATTCCGGAGTTTTGAACAAGCCTGTCCCGGGGGCCCCGATTTTCGGTGGCTGAGACGGTAATGTCCGCTGCTGAGCAACCGCCGGGGCGACAGCCATCATCCCAAGCGCAAACCATAAGATGCATTTTCGGAGCTGAACCATAACTCACTCGCTGCAGGAGATTTTGTACTGTGCAAGATGAATGTACGATGCGTCTTTCGACAAGCTGCAAATTCGCGACTCCTTAGTATTGACGCTGAGGCGAAAGGAATTCTAAATATTAGCAGACGGGTAGAAGCGTCCCGTCTCCTGCTGGAGGCCACAATGTTTCAATGTCCCGAATGTGAGAGTGAGCTTGACATCGAGGAAGACGAAGTGGACGAGGGCGAGATCGTTTCCTGCCCAGAGTGTGGCACCGATTTCGAAGTGATCACAACCAATCCTCTGGAACTAAACCGGGTGGCGGAGGAAGAGGAGGAAGAGGAAAAAGAGGAGGCCGAAGAGGGTGACTGGACATGAGCCCCGCGCCTGGCGCCAGCTTTTGCTGTTTTTGAGTTTGGCAGTGCTGACCGCTGCTCCGGCGGGCTCGTCTGGGAAGCGCGCCGCAGAACCATATGCGCTCATCTTCGGCACGGTTTATGCTCCCGACAATCATCCTGCCTATGGAGTGCGCGTAAAGATTCGCCGTGCCGACCAGAAAAAAACGCAGTGGGAGCTGTATTCCGACCACCAGGGAGAATTTGCCCAGCGCGTCCCAGCCGGCGCCGCCGACTATGTCGTTTGGGCCGATACCGAAGGTAACCACGCCCCCAAAACTGAGGTCACAGTCCCCATCGAGGAGGATGAGCGCGTGGACATCGGGCTGCATCTAAATAAGTAGCACCCGCTGAAACCTCGGAAAGGGAATCTGTGAAAACCGCAGGCATCGTAGGAATTATCCTATGTCTGGGCATGGTGGCCGCGGCAGGTCCGGTGCCCAGGAACGAGCCGCAGGCCCGCACCCTGAGCGGCCAAGTTACCGACAAGGCCGACGCGCCCCTCTCAGGCGCGATCGTCTATCTGCAAAACACTCGCACTCAAGCGGTGAAGACCTTCATCAGCGATGGCGGAGGTAACTATCGGTTCAGCTCTCTTTCGCCTAACGTGGACTACCAGGTTCGCGCCGAATACCAGGGCCACAAGAGCGACACCAAGACGCTCAGTTCGTTCGACAGCCGCAGCAACGTGGTCATGCACCTGAAGATCAATACGACGAAGTGAAACCCGGCTCGCCGTGGCGGATCGCATGAAAACGCCGGACGCGGGAAACAGCACTGCCATGTCCCCGCGCGCCCGGCGTTAACTCTGTCGGCGTTGATCCGCGTCCATCCGCCGCGCCTCAATTCGACCCTAGCCCTGGTCGTTGCCGGCGCGCTTCCATTCCATCAAATCACCGATGGTGGCGGTGGCGCTGGAAGCTGGGTGCTTATAGGCTTCTACCTCCTGGCGCGAGGCCTCCGTGCCCACGGCGCGGATTGACAGCCCCACTTTCTTCTCATCTGGATTCATCTTGATGATTTTGAAGTCGAACTCCTGGCCGGGTTCGAGCCGGATCGGGGCGCCATGGGCATCGACTGCTTCGGAGTTATGGCACAGGCCCTCGACCCCATCAGCGATCTCGATGAACGCGCCGAAGCTGGCGACGCGTAGCACTTTGCCGTGCAGCACATCGCCCACGCGCCGAGTCGAGAAGAATGTCTCCCACACATCGGGTTGGAGCTGCTTCAGGCCGAGCGAGAGCCGCCGCTGGTCGGAATCAATACCCAGCACCACTGTCTTTATCCTTTCGCCCTTCTTGAGGACCTCGGACGGATGCTTCACGCGTTTGGTCCAACTCAGGTTGCTCACATGGACCAGACCGTCAATGCCATCCTCGATTTCAACGAACGCCCCAAAGTCGGTGAGATTGCGTACTCGCCCCTCGATCGTCGTTCCGACGGGATACTTCTCGTGCAGGGTCTCCCAGGGATTAGTTTCCAATTGCTTCAGGCCCAGCGAGATGCGCCGCTCCTGTGGGTTCACGTTGAGCACCACCGCCTCCACCTGCTGGTTGACGCTGACGATTCTCGAGGGATGCTTAGTGCGCTTCGACCAAGTCATCTCGCTGACGTGCACCAGGCCTTCAATGCCCTGCTCCAGTTCGACGAAGGCGCCGTAGTCGGTAATGGAGATGACGCGTCCTCTGACGTGTGCGCCCACCGGGTAGCGCTGTTCCGCATCCAGCCAGGGATCCGGCGTGAGTTGCTTGAAGCCGAGAGAGACGCGCTGCTTCTCTTTATCGTATTTGAGGACCTTGACGTGGATCTCGTCGCCTACGTTGACCAAGTCGCGAGGGTGCGTGAGCCGACCCCAGGACATATCCGTGATGTGCAGCAGGCCGTCAATGCCGCCCAAGTCGACGAACGCGCCATAGTCGGTGAGGTTTTTCACCACCCCCGTCATCACCGCGCCCTCGGCCAGTTTCTCCAAAGTCTTAGCGCGTTTCTCGCTCAGGTCCTCTTCCAGCAACTGCTTGCGCGAGACCACGATGTTGCCGCGTTTCTTGTTCAGCTTGATCACGCGGACTTCAATCTCCTGGCCTTTGAGCGCGTCCAGATTGCGGACCGGCTTCAGGTCCACCTGCGAGCCGGGCAGGAAGGCGCGCGCGCCAATATCCACTGACAGGCCACCCTTTACCCGCTCGACCACTTTGCCCTTGATGGGAGTTTTCTCGTTGTAAGCTTTTTCGATCTCCTCCCAGACGCGGATGCGGTGCGCTTTCTGGTAAGACAGGGCAACGTAGCCTTCCGCCTCGCCGTGCTGCACGACGACATCGATCTCGTCGCCAGGCTGGACCTTGAGGTTGCCCTCGGCATCCTGGACCTCGGCGAGCGGAACCAGACCTTCGGATTTGGAGCCGATGTCTACGACCACGTGGCTGGGAGTGATTTTGATGACCGTACCTCTATGAATGCGGCTTTCGTTCAGAGTTTCGGCTTCAGCAGTATAGGTTTCGAGTGCGGTAGCGAAGTCTTCCATGGTTTCTCTGTCTCGGCGGACCGGAGTCCCGGGATTAGTGGCCAACCCGGTTTGGCTAAGGTGGGGTGGCGCGAGCGCTCCCTGCACGGCTGGTGCTGGCGAGTGCGGGCGATGTGCGGCAGCAGGCCGATCATGATTGGATTTTTCCGGTTTTGCTTGCGACGGGCTTGGTGCCTGAGGGTCCTGCGCTTGCTGCGCGGCTGGCTGGGGGTTTCGGACTGTGGTCTCTTCCTGCAATGCTCTGCTCAAGCACGTCCCGCACACGTACAGGCGTATGCGAGGTCTGTCTCTCGGACGGACGGCGGGCGGCGGGCCTTCTATTTCGCATGTCGCCACCCGCAACCTCTCGAATGCAGGGGGATGAGTCGAGAAAGCTGCGAACGACGGCTTGGAACCCAGCGGCCGAATCCCGCCGCCCAGCAAATCTCTGGATACCGCGTCCCCGCAGTGCTGCGGCAGCGGTGACTCGTTTGCCAGATGGCGGATCTCCAGACGCGATACCCGCGTCCCAAAGACCTTTCGACTATAGCAACCGCTCACAAAAAGTGTCAAACCGAGCAAAAAAAAATTTCCGCGCGAAAAATTTTGCTTATCACCGCCCCCGAGACCCCGACCACGCCGAGAGCCGCAACTGAAAATCAATCTTTCTCTCTGTGTCTCGTCGGTTATTGCGCTTTATGCCCTTCAGCGCGCTGTTTGCGGCAGATTTTGCTACCCTGCCACCATGGATTTCTTGTGGACGCCTTGGCGTTACGCCTACATCGTCTCCTCGGACAAGGCAGCCGGCTGTGTCTTCTGCGAAGCGCTGAAACGCACCGACGACCCCAATACTGGCGTGGTGTACCGCGGCCGGAACTGTTTCGTCATTCTCAATGCATTTCCTTACACCTCGGGCCATGTGATGATCGTTTCCAACCAGCACATTGACGAACTGCGCAAGCTGCCCGCCGACACCGCGCAGGAGATGATGGCCTTGGCACAGCGCCTCGAAGCGGTGCTGCATGAGGTCTACCATCCCGACGGCGTCAATCTGGGGATGAACATCGGCAAGGCTGCAGGAGCAGGTGTCGCCGGGCACATCCACATGCACGTCTTGCCGCGCTGGATCGCGGATTCCAATTTCATGACCGTGGTAGGTGAAACGCGAATCCTGCCCGAATCCCTGGACACCACCTATAAGCGTCTAAAGGAGTCTTTACGGGCGTGAGCGAGCCCTGAGCGCGCGTTAGAATCGAGGCGTGCCAACGTCCGCCCCAGTCGCTCCGCAGGTCGCCGACATAGCACACGAAGTGCGATTCACGCGCGGGCAGCGGTTGCTCATCTGGCTGATCGGCGGGGCGGGGTCTTTGCTCATCCGCGTTTTCGGCGCCACGCTGCGCTACAGCGTTTCCATCGAGGAAGGCGGCCCTGCACACTGGTACCGCGCGCCCGCCATCTATGCCTTCTGGCATCGCTGCCTCGTTCCAGCCTGCTTTCTTTGGCGCAACAAGCAGATCGCAGTACTGACCAGCATGAGTTTCGACGGCGAGTACATCGCGCGCATTCTGCAGCGATTCCGGTACACGCCAGTGCGCGGCTCGAGCACTCGCGGCGGCGCCCGTGGATTCCTGGGCATGCAGACGCAACTCGGATCCGGGCACGCCGTCGCCTTTACCATCGACGGCCCCACAGGGCCGATGTACGTCGCTAAACCGGGACCGGTGCTGTTGGCGCGAACTACGGGGCTGCCCATCACTTGCTTCTACGTCGCGCTCAAGGATTCCTGGGTGCTGGCGAAATCCTGGGACCAGTTCATGGTCCCCAAGCCGTTCTCGCGCGCGCTGGTGCGGATTGGCAAACCGATCTACGTCCCGCCTGTGGTGTCGGACTTGGAGCGCTATCGTGAGGAGATGCAATCGACTCTTGATCGGGTCCGCGAGTTCGCAGAAGCAAACGTCGGCCACGCCGAGTCGGTCGGACGGCCAGCCAATTGCTTTTGATAGAAGACCGGCCGCGGAGTGTGATGGGA
>DASQXC010000248.1:0-4513 GCA_035639935.1 Terriglobales bacterium | reverse complement strand
ATTATCATTTTGCGCTGCTGCCCGCCCTCATCAAGCAGAAGCGTCCTGATGCGCGTGTGGCCATCTTTTGGCATATTCCCTGGCCGAACCCGGAGGCCTTCGGCATCTGTCCGTGGCAACGCGAGTTGCTGGACGGCTTGCTGGGGGCCGACCTGGTTGGATTCCACACGCAGTCGCACTGCAATAATTTTCTGGAGAACGTGGAGCGGGCGTTGGAGTCCCGCATTGACTGGGAACACTTCGCGGTGAACCGCAACCAGCACATCACCTCGGTGCGCCCGTTCCCCATCAGCGTAGTGTGGGAGGAGCCCGCGCTGGCTGAGAAGCCCAAGCCGCTGCACAGAAAACAATCGGCGCTGCTGAACGAATTAGGGGTCGAGGCCCTGTTCCTGGGCGTGGGCGTCGATCGCGTGGATTACACCAAGGGAATCCGCGAGCGCTTCTCCGCTCTTGAGCGCTTCTTCGAAAAGTATCCTTCGTACCAGGGCAAGCTCACGTTCGCCCAGATCGGCGCCCCCAGCCGTACTCACATCAAGCGCTATCACGACCTGATGGGCGAGCTGGCAGCCGAGGCGGACCGCATCAACGCCCGCTTCCAGTCGGGCAAGTGGAAGCCCATCCTCTTCCTCAAGCAGCACCACAGCCACGAGCAGATCGCGCAATTCTATCGCGCCGCCGATTTCTGCCTAGTGACGTCCCTGCACGACGGCATGAACCTGGTGGCGAAAGAATTCGTCGCCTCCCGCGAGGACGAACAGGGCGTGCTGCTGCTCAGCATCTTCACCGGCGCGGCGCGCGAGCTGCGCGGGGCCCTGACGGTGAATCCTTACGACATCGAGCAGACGGCCGACGCCATCTACCGCGCCCTGGAGATGGAGCCGCGGGAGAAAAGAGTGCGCATGCACCGCATGCGACGCGTGGTGAAGGAGAATAATGTTTACCGTTGGGCGGCCAACCTGATCGGTGAGTTGTGCGAAATACCCATCGAGGTGCGGGAGCCTGCGCCACCCGAGCGTGCGCCAGAAGAACACCGGGCGCTGGCGGCGGCGCGATGAGCCTGCTCACCCGTCCAGCCAAAGCCGGCCCTTCAGCCCAGTCCTCGCGCTCCCAAAAGCGCGCCGGCAGCGTGTCCCGAAGCAGAACCGCCGCCGGGATACGAATCAATGGAGACTTGGGTCGGGTACGTTGGGCGGCGTTCGCGTGTGACTATGATGGGACGCTGGCGACCGGCGGCCGCGTCCGGCCGGCGACGCTCGAGGCCCTCGGGCAGGTGCGCCACTCCCATCGCAAGCTGCTCCTGGTGACCGGCCGCGAGCTGGAAGAACTGCTCGGTATCTTTCCGCTGGTTTCCCTCTTCGATCGCGTGGTGGCGGAAAACGGCGCCGTGCTTTACGATCCCGCGACCCGCAGGCAGCACCTGCTGACCGACAGGCCCTCGCGGGAGTTGGTGGCGGTACTGCGCGCCCGCAACGTGCAGCCCCTGGCACTCGGCAGCGCGATCATCGCCACCTTGCGCGCAAACAAGCACACCGTCTCTGCTGCGATCAACGAACTTGGGCTCCCGCTTCACATGATCCTCAACAAGCGCTCGGTGATGGTGCTGCCGTACGGCGTGAACAAAGGCACCGGCCTGATGGACGCGCTGCACGAAATCGGCGTCGCGCCTGAGGAGACTGTGGGGGTTGGCGACGCGGAGAACGACGAAGATTTTCTCTCCGTTTGCGGCTTCTCTGCGGCCGTGGGGAACGCGCTTCCCGGGCTGAAGAGCAAGGTCGATATAGTAACGTCCGCCTGCCAGGGCCAGGGCGTCGTCGAGCTGATTAAATACCTCCTCAACAGCGGCGACCGCTGGAACTAGCGGCGTTCCATGATGCAACCGTGGCAAAAAGACTCAAACCCGATTTTTTTCAGGTTATGGGCCGAGGGACCGGAGGGCGGGCTTTGCACAACTGCTATTCGCGCGCCCTGCTCGCGTGCGCATTCCAGTCTCGCGGCGAGTAGTGCCTGATGTACGCCCATGTTGCGGGAAGCGAATCGCGTACTGGCGGTCCTGACCATTGCGAGCCCATCTGCCACGTTCAGCACGGCGCCTCCCACGGGCTCGCCGTGCTTGAGGGCGAGAAAGGCTTGATCATCGGGAGCGCAGCCTAGCGCAAAGAATAGATCGACAAACGTACTCGGCATCTCGGCAGGCGATACCGACCTATCGTCTTCGAGGAAACCTGCCGCAACCGTCTGGATCCAGCGCTCATCACGGTGGGCGGCGAGGGGCAAAACCTCAAAATTTCTGTGTTCGCAATGAATCGGACTGCTGTCCAAGGAACGAAACCAGCTCACGGAGGGCGAGCGGGCGGCGTATCCACGGTCGCGGAGCATGTCCAAAAACGAGGCGTGGGTTCGATTCGACACCCACACCCGCACGGGGCAAGCGTGATCTCTGTAGAACTGCTCCAGCGTGCTTAGCTCATTTTCTGTGACAGGACGGCTGGTGCCCACTTCTCGCGCGAACGAACTCATCCCATGCGGGCCGTGAAAAACCGCGTATCCATCCGCCACAGGCTGGATAGTCGGACGAAGATCGGGGTTGCGGAGAGTGAGCAGTTCAGTGGAGAGAAACATTCGGCGGAGGTACGCCGCACGGAGTTTCGGCTCAATTCTATTCACCAGCTCGCAGTTTCCAAGCACGGAAGGAGGTCTGAGGCTACCGAGTTCCACATGGGCCATGACTTTTTCTCCGCTAATAGCGCCTGCTATCCCGCAACTCAGTTCTCGCCGTTAATTGCCACGCTGAATGCCTCAGTGGCATCTGTAGTGCTCGAGCCCCAAACGGCGCTCGAGCCCCATACCGCGCTGAAGCCCTTGGTGCCGCTGCTGCCCCAGACCGCCGAACTGCCCCAGACGGCGGAACTGCCCCAGACGGCAGAGCTCGAGCTGAGAAACACGTTTGAACCCCAGACCGCCGAACTGCCCCACACGGCGGAGCTTCCCCACACTGCAGAGGAATCCGCCACGAAGTAGGCGCTCTGGGTAGAGGAATCGAATTGCACCTTCGGAGACTTAGCAGCAACGCCAGATGGTGCCACATCGGTACTCGCTAGGGCCGCCTGCAGGTCAAGATAACCAGCGCCGATGGTAAACATGTCGTACTGGTCGGTGTAGGTGATCCCGGTCGCAGGCTCTGTCACGCTGCTGTACCGGGGGAAGACCTTGTACGCGGTCTTCATCAGTCGCGCTTTCACCTGGTCAGGCGTGAGCGAGGGCTGCGCCTGAAGCAGGTCGGCGACAGCTCCGCTGACGACAGCCGCAGCCATGCTGGTGCCGCTCAGTTTGAAATAGAGCTTCTGGACGATGTTTTGCGGGTAAGTCTGGCCCAACAGGGTGGCCGATTTCCCATAGAGGGAGGTAACGATGTTGCCGGGGGCGACGATGTCTGGCTTTACGATCTGATCGATCAAAGTCGGGCCTTTCGAACTGTAGCTGGCGATCAGATCGTCGCTGCGCGTCGGCGTACCCATGCTCTTCATGGCGCCCACAGTTATCACGTAGGGATCGTTGCCCGGAGCGGTGATCGTCGAATAGCCGTAGGTGCCGGCGGAATTGTTGCGTCCATCGTTCCCGGCGGCGGCGACCACGACGATCCCGGCCTTCCAGGCCTGTTCGACTGCCTGGCAGAGCGGATCCAGCGTGTAGCTCTCATACACCGGGCGGCCCAGCGAGAGATTCATCACCCGGATGTTGTAAGTCCTCTGAAGCGAAATCGCCGCTTGTATGGCGCTGATCACGTAGCTGTCCTGACCTTGGCCGTTATCGTCCAGCACGCGCAAATCTAAGACTTTTGCATTGGGCGCAATGCCGATATAGACACCCTTGAGCGAGCTGCCGTTTCCGGCGATGATGCCCGCCACGTGTATGCCATGGCCATACACGTCAACCGTGCCAGTGTTCCCGCTGATATAGCTCTTTTTGTAAACGATCCTGTTCTTCTTGTTCGCGTCAGTCAGATCGACAACGTCTTGAGTGCCGCTGTCGAGGACGGCGATGCCGATGCCCGTACCGTCGAAACCCTGGTTCCATGAAATGGGAGCGTTGATGGCGGTCGCTGTATTGTTGAGAAATGAATGCACGGCGCGATCGGGGCTGATGTAGGCCACGTCGGGATCGTTGGCCAACTCCTGCAAGCGGTTCTTGGGCATCTTGCCGGAAACGGCCTTCACAATCGAGAGGTCGGAATCAACCGAGCCGCCCTTGGCGAGAATCTTGTTCTTGTGCTTGTCGCCGGGAGCCTGATTGAACTGCACGATCACATTGACGAGTTCACTGCTATTGTCAAGCTTCAGATCCGAGGCGAGCTTCTGTTCTTTGCCCCACAGCCGTAATGACAGTAAGGTGAGTGACAGCAGTAGTACGGTTTTTCTCATGACACCGTATTCCGAAGGAAATTGGTCGCAAGCTTTGCATGCACAGCTCTCGCCATTGGTGACCTCGGAGATAAGTGATTGAAAGCAGTGGGAGG
>DASQXC010000247.1:0-4321 GCA_035639935.1 Terriglobales bacterium | reverse complement strand
GACCTGAAATTCACTGCCTGGGACTTGAGTTATAACTGGATCCGGCGCCTCACAGATGCAGGTGCCGAGATCTACCCAATCCCGTTCTTTCACAACTATGTCGGCGGTAAGATCGCAGATTGGATGGTCGGTGGCGCACCGGGTGAGGATGTCGCAACCTATCTAAAGAACTGCCCGAACATATCCTTTATCGGCGTCAACTCGTATTTCTGTGCCGAGTGGCGGCCTGACTATAGTTGCGGGCGAGAGTCGCAGGCGACAGTCGACGAACTCAGGGAGCCGCTGACTCTCTACCGCGTGGGCCGAAACCTGCCGGCCATTACGGAAATCAATAGCGGCACCACCCCGGTCACGTCACGCCTCGCATATATTGCTGTGGGTGAGTTCGGTGCGCCGATTTTTGCACCTTGGGCGCTAACCGTTTCGTACCCCGAGGCCTATGCCCCATATGTCCTGCCGGACGGCACTTTAGCCAATGGCGCTTTTGCGTTGCGCGAAACCTATTCTTCCCTCTCGAAGGCGCTGCCGCAGATTTCGTATTACGCGGGAACTAACAAGCTGAAGGTATTCATGTCGGCTTCGCCGGGGCAGCGATTTTCGCTGACAGAAGACGTCAACGGATTCAACGTGACGGTCACAGGCGAGGACAACGGGCAGGCGATTGTCTTGCATCCGTCTGATCACCAATTCTTACTTGTCGGTTATCGCGCCAGCGTTTCGTTCCGAGATTCGGCATTTCAGTGGCCGGAAGTAAAGAGGGTCCGCGTGGAGAAGGTGAGCTGGGCCGGGAAGCATTGGGAGCGCGACGGGGGGCCCTCGTACCGAATCGATCAAAGCAAGAAAACGCTGGTCGTTGAACTCGACACTCCGCAGGCGGTTCGGGTATCTTGGGGGACAACAGTCACGCGAGGAAGTCTACATGAATCGATTACCGATCGCCGCAACGTCTATGTTGTGGCTGCCTCTATGCACCACAAACGTGGAGGCAAGGACAAAGCAGTTGTTCCGAAAGATGCCGGTCGGGATTCCCTTCGATCTCTACACCCTGAGCGATGGACGCTAGACGATTTGGAAAAGCTGGTGGGGCAATCGGGCCTGCTGCAAAAGGTACCGCCCACGGCGATGCCGCTGCATTGAGCCGCCTCAGAAGCGGAGCCGGAGTTCCTCGGCTGTGGCCGCGATGAGCTGCAGCGCTGCACAGCCGTCCACGATCCAGTCGGAAGCGGCTGAGCGCAGCACGTCATCGGACATGGTGGTGCGGAATGCGATCACGCGACAGCCCGCGGCTTTGCCGGCGCGGATGCCGGCAGGCGTGTCTTCCAATACCACGCAATCGCGCGGCGGCACCCCCAGGCCCTCTGCCGCTTTGAGGAAGGGCTCCGGATGCGGTTTGCCGTGCTGCACGTCGCTTCCGGTGACGAGATGACGGGGAGCAGCAAGACCGGCGGCGCGCAGGCGCAATTCGGCCAGCGGCCGCGTGGAAGACGTCACCAGGGCCCAGCGCTCGTCCGGCAGAGCGCGCACCAGTTCGCGCGCTCCTATGCATGCCACCACGTCCTCCAGGTCCTCCATCTCACGCTGCTCGACCACGCGATTGGCCGCTTCGTGATCGGCATGCGGCAGCAGCTCGCGCAAAGTAGCGATGCTCGGCCGCCCCTGCGCCATCTGCTCGACACGCGCGGGATCGAACCCGTGTTCCGCGGCCCAGCGGCGCCATACGCGGGCCACTGCCGGCGTCGAATCCACCAGCACGCCATCCATGTCGATGAGCAAAGCCTTACAGCAGATTTCCGGCATGTCTTTGCGCTTGCGTGGTGCGCTGCATCCTGGTTACGCTGTTGCCGAGGCTGGACTGTGGCTTGCGGTCGTCGCTCGGACCCTTTCCGCGGCGCGGATCAGGCGCGGCAGCACCTGCCCGAAACCGCCCTTCGAGGGATCGCCGAAGGCGAAGTACAGATCGCGGAAGAGCGCATAAAGCTCCTCGTATACGTCCTGCTCCTCCGGATCGGGAGAGAAGACCTTGTAGTCGAGGCAGACTTTCTCCTGCGCTTCTTCCACGCTATTGAAGGTGCCGGCTGCCAGGAAGGCGAAGATCGCGGATCCCAGACCTGCGACGGCTTTGCGTGGCACCAGCACGGGCCGGCCAAACACGTTGGCGTACACGCGGTTCAGCACGTCGTTCCTTTGCGGGATTCCGCCCGCGTTGATAACGCGCTTGATGATCACGCCGTGTTCGGCCATGCGATCGAGGATCACACGCGTGTGGAGCGCCGTGCCTTCAATGGCGGCGAACAGTTCGTCCTGCGCGGTGCTTTGCAGGTTCCAGCCCAGCGTGATCCCGCGCAGGTTGGGGTTCACCAGCACGGTGCGGTCGCCGTTGTCCCAGGTCAGGCGCAGCAGCCCGGTCTGCCCGGCGCGGTATTGCTGGAGGCCTGCGGTCAGTGCGGCGACGTCTGTGCCCGCGCGCGCGGCGATCGCGTTGAAGATGTCGCCCGTCGCCGAGAGGCCCGCCTCGATGCCGGTGCGTCGCGGATGCACACTGCCCTGAACTACGCCGCACACGCCGGGCACCAGCTTCACTGAAGGCGTGATACCGATCACGCACGTTGAAGTGCCGACCACGTTCACTGCATCGTCGGTGCGGCAGCCGGCGCCGATCGCGTCCCAGTGGGCATCAAAGGCGCCGACGGGAATCGGGATCCCGGCCCGCAGACCGAGTCGCTGCGCCCAAGAAGGCGAAAGCCTGCCGGCGATCTGGTCGGAGGTGGCGAATTGGCCCTCCAACTTTTCGCGCACCCCAGCCAGTAGCGGGTCCACGCTGGCCAGGAAGTCTTCCGGCGGAAGCCCGCCCAATTCTGCGTTCCAAAGCCACTTGTGCCCGGCGGCGCAGATGCTCCGCTTCACCTGCTTGGGATCGGTGATACCGCACAATACGGCCGCGACATAATCACAGTGTTCAAAGGCGGAGACCAATTGATCGCGCAGGCCAGGATTATGCCGCAGCCAGTGCAGCAGCTTGGAAAAGGCCCACTCGGAGGAATAAACGCCGCCACACCACTGGATGGCTTCCAGTCCATAGCGATGTGCGGCTTCGGTGATCTCGGCGGCTTCGTGCTTGGACCGGTGGTCGCACCACAAGTAATACTCGCCCAGCGGCTGCAGGCCCGCGCCGACGGGAAGCACGGAGGAACCGGTGGTGTCGAGCGCGATGGCCTCGATCTGCGGCCCGGCAATGCCCGCCTGCGCCACCGCTCGCCGCATGGCGGCGACCAGGGCGCGCATATGGTCGTCGTGCGACTGGGTAGCGTAGTCTGGGTCCTCGCGCTTGCGATGCAGGGGGTAGTCGGCCAGTTCAGAGCTCAGCACTCCGCGCTCGCTGTCCACAATCGAGACGCGCACGCTCAAGGTGCCGAAATCCACGCCGGCAACAATCGCCATCAGCACCCCTCAGGCTGGTGGCGGTACATGTCCCAGCCCAGGTAATTCGTGCTCGCCTCGTACACTGCGGAAGCGACGGTGGAAAGGTTGGCGGCGACGTGGTGCTCGAAGCCCTTTTCGCAGATATAGCGCAACAGACGCTGCATCCGCGGGATCTCCACCACGCCTGCGCCTCCGAAGGTTTCCAGCGGGTCATCGGTAAAGCGGCCCTCGCCCACGTAACCGCGCATGCCGCCGGCCGTGTCGTCAGTGGAGAAGCGCGCGAAGGTCATCGGTCCTGACTTCACCAGGCCGACGCACGTGCCGAACGTGTTCTCTTTGCCCACGGTGCCGGCGATGATCGCCTGGTAGTCCATTTTCACATCGCGAAAGAAATGCTTCGGCAGGTTGGAACAGTGGAAGCAAACGGCCTTGTTAGGATCGTTGCCGTAGTTATTGTTCCAATCGAGCAGCGCCGAAGGCGTGCCGGAAGCGAGGCGCAGCGCGTGCATCCCGAGCACGCCGCAGATGTCCACTTCGCAGGCGCTGGAGAGCAATTCGTTGCTCATCATGCTCATCACCGTGCAGGGAACGACGCCGAGGTTTTCTTCCAGCGAAGTCCAGCATTGCACGGCGCTGATGGTGACCTCGGTCGCGCGCATCCAGTCGTCAATCACCGCGCCCAGCTTGGCCATTTTCATCAGCGCGGCCGGCGGCACATCGCCGACGGAAACATATTGGCGAATCGCCGCCAGCTTCGCCAGCGCGCGGTCGTCGCTGTCTTTCATGCGCTCGATGCGGCCAATGACCTCGGAGAGGTCCAGGGTTTCGATCGAGATGCCGTTCGCTTCCAAAATCTTCTCGCTGTAGCGGACGGTATTGAAGGCGGCGGGCCGCGCGCCAA
>DASQXC010000246.1:0-2427 GCA_035639935.1 Terriglobales bacterium | reverse complement strand
CGCTGGCTCCCGGCTGGACCGGTGCTTGGAACCGGCATCATGATGGGACCCGGCTCCAGGGTTCGAAATGAGTATGTCAGTTACGACCAATTAAGCACGGGACACAGATTTAAAAAACTTACTGGCTTGACATCTCCTTTGCCAGCCGCTTCCGTAAACGCTGGCCGAATCCTGGCGGCAACTCGAAAGCCCGGTCATCCCCAACCAACTGAATCAGGTTCCGCACACCATCATAAATAGCGGTACAACGTCTGCATTTTGCGAGGTGCTCCTCGATTCGCGCCCGCGGTTCGGCGCCGACGTCCTCAAAGTCGACACCTCCCGGATGACTTCTTCACAGCTGATCTCCATTGGCCTCTCCAGTCCGGAAGCCTTGCCCGCCCGGCGCGGCGGCAAGATCCTACCCCGCAATAATCGGATTCCCAAATCGGCAAAAGGTGACATGACCACCGCAGAGCATAGCGGGTGCCCCACCCTTGGCAAAAGAAGCCAAGGGATGGGCACCCTCCATCATGTCGATAGAATCACGTCAGCGGCGTGTTTAATTTGCCTCCACAGCCACGGGCTGGGATAGCGAAAGCTGCTGTGCCAGCTCACGGATACTGCGCAAGTCCAGCTTTCCAGTACCCAGATAAGGCAGCTTGTGTACGTGAAAGAACTGGTTGGGGCGAGGCTTCCAGAGTGCGGGCAGATCAGCCTGCGCTAGCCTTTCAAGGATTCCTTCCAGTATCTCTTCGGGCAAGGTGTGCAGCACCACAAGACGCTCGCCCTTTTTCTCGTCGGGAACACCGGTCACGGCAAAGCTTTGCTCGGTTATTCCCGCAAGCTCCTGCAACTTTTCCTCAACCTTTACGTGCGGCACCATCTCACCACCGATTTTGCTGAACCGGCTCAAGCGGTCGGTGATGGTGAGAAATCCGTCTTCATCAAGAGACGCGATGTCGCCCGTGGTGTACCAGCCATCGCGCAAGACCTCGGCTGTCTGCTCAGCTCGGGACAGGTAGCCTTGCATAACGTTGGGTCCACGCACGAGCAGCAAACCAGGCCGGCCTGTTGGTACCGGCTGCCCGGTTTCTGGGTCGGCGATGCGCACGCTTACGCCGGGCAGCGGGTGACCGATCTTGCCCCGTTTCGCGCCCACTTGCCGGAAACCCGGAGCACGATAGTCCCGGGTGTTGACGGCGACTGCGGGTGAGCATTCAGTACAGCCATACGCCTCCAATGGGCGGATTCCGTACATGTCATCAAAAGCCTGGGCCACGCGTTCGGGCAATTTTTCCGCGCCCACCACCACGTATTGCAGGCCGCCGAACTGCTCAGAAGAACAGCGGCGCATGTAGGCCTGCAGGAACGTCGGGGTTGCCAGCAAGAAGGTAACCCGATGGCGCTCCACCAGTTCGCCAATTGCGGCAGCGTCCAGCGGGTTCGGATAGTAGATGGCGCCTACGCCCACCACGGCCGGCAGCCAGAGGGTCCCCATGAATCCGAAGGAATGGAAGAACGGGAGAATGCCAAGGATGCGGTCTCTGGGGTTGAGCGCGAACACCTGGCCAAGCTGCTCGATGTTGGAGCTGAGATTGTAGTGGCTCAACATTACGCCCTTCGGATCTCCCGTGCTGCCGCTGGAAAAAATTACGGTGGCCAAATCGTCCATGGCCGCCTTTCTTGTGCGCCCGAGTACCCGCTCCAGGATGCTTACGGGAAGAGTCCAAGCCATGACAGATGACACGAGCTTCTCGCCGAGGCGGGGCTGGGCCGCCAATTCTTCCAGCAACACCACATCAGCAGGGACCTTGATCTTGACCCGTTCGAGAAAAGCCCTGGAGCTGACTACAGTACGGATGCCGCATTGGCGAACGCAGGAACCCAGGCTTTCCGCCGAAGCCGTGTAGTTCAGGTTTACAGGTATCTTGCCCATCAGCACCGCAGCGAAGTTGACCAGCGCCCCGCCAACCGAGGGGGGAAGCAGGATTCCTGCCATGTGCTGTTCCTGCCAGGTCGTTCTCAGGCGACGAGCGAGGAAAACGGTGCGCGTGAGAGCCGAACCGAAGCACAATCGCGAAACTGTCGGGTCGGCCATGAAGAAGCGGAGTGGGTGCCGTCGAGCAGCGTGGACCAAGGCGCGATGCAGCGGACGCATCCGTTCCTTGTGGTGGCGCCAAGCCTCGGTGTGCAACTCCTGCACGGCTTGGCGAACCTCGAAGGCCCTGGCGGTCGCCGGCATGGGCCGGCCGTAGGTCACTGTCACCGGATATGGAATCTGTCGCGGCAGCTTCCATAAAAAGCGGCCGCGCTCAAAGCTGAATATGCTGCCCCACACTCCATCCAGATGGACGGGAATGATGGGGGCGTCAATGCCCTTCATGATGCGCTCGAAACCGCGCCGGAACGGCAATAGCTGGCCAATGCGCGTGATCTGGCCTTCCG
>DASQXC010000245.1:0-2746 GCA_035639935.1 Terriglobales bacterium | reverse complement strand
TCAACCCGTCCGCAAGTGGCTGCAGTAGCCCGAACGGCCCTACCCGCTGCGGTCCCCAGCGGTTCTGGATGTGTCCGATCAGTTTGCGCTCCAGCCACACTGAGTAAGCAACTGCGGTAAGGAGCACGAACAACGCGATCACGATTTTGATCACTGAGACGCGGACGAAGGTGGTGACGCTCAGCACTTGCCATCATCCTGCGTGAGCGGGCAATTTAGACTTCGGAGGGGCACGGGGTCAGATGTTGCTGAAAAACTCATTTGCGAACCGCCTTTTGAACGGGCGGTTTGACGGTGAGCCGAGACAAGTGAAGGGGCACGCCTTGAGGCGTGCCGTAAAGGCGAAATAAGAGCTTGGGCTTTAGCCCCTGGGTGTGAGCCGCAGGGCCTAAAGGCCGATTTCTATTTGGCCTTTCATGGCACGACTTAAAGTCGTGCCCCTTCACCTGTCTCGATTCAGCCAAGCCGCGCCCCTCAAAATACCAGGGAAGTTAGTTTTTCAGCAGCCTCTTCAGCCGTGCCATACAAACCAAACAATACCCTGTCATCCTGAGCGCCGCCCGAACGGTGTGCTATTCATCGTCAGCACGGCGCCAAATTGCAAATTACAAATTACCAATTGCAAATCCGCGGGCTCAGTCTGCGGCAACTTCCTTTTTCTCGTTTGGCAGCCCCATCCGGTTTTCTATAACGCTGTTCAGCACGTCGGAATAACGCCCCAGCGTGCCGGAGGTGAACAGGTTGTCGTTGGACGGCAGGACGGAGCGATCTGCCTCCACCTTGCCGGGCGCGTGCCCTGTCGTGGTGTGCACGTCGTTACCGGCGAGCAGCTCGAGCCGGCCCACATCGTATCCCGGCACCAGGCGCTGGATTTCTTCCAGCACGGCAAACGGATTCAACGGACTCACGCGCGGTTCGTAGCTCTGTCGCCAGTTCCAGATGGCCTGCCGGTCGACTTCGCCCGATTGCACGCCGCGCGACTGTCCGAAGTCGGCACGCATCCCGCCACTGTCCCTGGATACGAACTGCCATATGGCAAATCCCATCAGGTCAGCCAGCCGTACGACGATCTCGAAATCCGGCTTCACTCCCTCAAAGTCGCCGGCCTTGCGCAGAAGTTGCAGGTCGCCGCAAGTGTTGGTGAAGCTGCCGGCTTTCTCATAGGCGCAGGCTGCCGGCAGGACGACATCTGCGATGCTGGCGGTTTCTGTGAGGAACAAATCCTGGACCACGAGAAACGTCTCTGCCAGCGCGAACGGGTCGATGTCATAGCGCGAAACGGGGTTCGAGCCGACCACGTATAGCACTCTCAGCCGGCGTTCCTTTGCGGCGGCGACCATTTGTTGGAGGTCCATGCCGGGTTCTTGCGGGACCGACTTCCACTGCTGTCCGAGGCGCGGGGCCTCGCTCAACGGCAGGTATCCCGGCAGCAGGTTGGGATACAGGCCCATGTCGGCCGCGCCGCGCGAGTTGGCGTAATCGCCCAGGCAGATAAGCTTTGCGCCCGCCGGAGCAGCCGCGCGCACCAGCACAGCAAAATCCTCTCCGCGCAGTTCCGATCCCAGGATGATGACGAGGTTCTGCTCGCCCTCAACCTTCTCGCGGAACTCCATCAACCGCTCGCGGCTGGTTATTTTGCTGACGAGTGCGTCGGTCGCAGCAGCGTCGCCCGCCAGGAAGGCGGCGGCTTTGCCCTCAGCGCCTTCAGGGATTTGGACGAACTCCTTCGCTTGGCGCGTGAGCTTGATGGGCCAGGAATTCACTACGTAAAGCCGCGCGCCGTGCAGCCGCACATTATTGCGGATCTGCCACGCCAGCAGGGGGTGCTGGTAGGTGGGATCATTGCCGATGAGCAGCACCGCAGGCGCGAAGAACAGGTCGCGCATGCTCGCCGTCGCATTTGCGTGCCCCGAAAGCGCATTCACGAACGCTGGAAGATCCGCAGTGCGGTGGTGGTCAATGTTATTGGTTCTCAATACCAGTCTGGCGAACTTCTGTAACAGATAATTCTCTTCGTTGGTGGTGCGGTTCGAGCCGATCACGCCGATGGAAGCGCCGCCATAGCTGTCACGCGCCTCTCGGAAACGCCGCGAGACCAGTTCCAGCGCTTCCTCCCAAGACGCCGGCGTGAGTCGCCCGTGCTTGCGCACCAGTGGCTGCTTGAGGCGGTCAGGGTGCTCGATGAAGTCGAACGCGTACCGGCCCTTGATGCAGAGGAAATCGCCGTTGATGCCGCTTTTGTCGCGGTTGTCGCCGCGCACGATCTGATTACCGCTACCCTGGCGCCGTACACCCAGCGTGGTCTTGCAACCGTCGCCGCAGTGCGTGCAGATGGTTCCCACGTGGTTCATCTCCCACGGGCGGGTCCTGTAACGGTAGGCACCCGAGGTCAGCGCGCCCACCGGGCAGATGTCAATGCACATTCCGCATTCTTCGCACTCGAGATGCTCACTCTTGTTGGGTGCGATCAGCGAAAGCGCCCCGCGGTTCTGGATCCCCAGCGCCCACACGTCCATGCCTTCGCCGCAGACACGCACACAGCGGTAACACAGGATGCAACGCGGGCGGTCGAAGAACACTACCGGCGACCACTGTTCCTCGTCCTTGTGATTTTTGAAATCGATGAGCTTCGACTCGGAAGCGCCGTAGCTGAATGTCATGTCCTGCAGTTCGCATTCGCCGCCGGCGTCGCAGACTGGACAATCGAGTGGGTGGTTCTGCAGCAGGAACTCCAGCATCGCCTTGC
>DASQXC010000244.1:0-11841 GCA_035639935.1 Terriglobales bacterium | reverse complement strand
GCCTCGACCAGCGCGGCGCCGATAGGGCCGTCACCGACGATTACGTGGAAGATGTCGCGCGGAACCCCGGCCTGGTGCAGAAGTGACGCCAACTCCAGGGCCGCAAGCGGTGTGAACTCCGAAGGCTTTACAACGACGGCGTTCCCCGCCACCAAGGCCGCCAGTCCTTCAGTGGCCGGAATCGAGAACGGATAATTCCAGGGAGAGATAATGCCGATCACGCCATATGGCTCGCGCACCAGATACGCCGATTTGAGCTTCATCGCCAGATTGCGGTGGGAGACGGGCTCAGGCTTGAGCGCTGCGGGCGCGTCCTCGATGAGGAATCGCGCTGCATCCAGCACCACCAGCACTTCAGTCAGGAGCGCTTCGACCTGCGGCTTGCCATTCTCGAGAGTTATGGCGCGGGCGACCTCCGCTTTGTTCTGGTAGAGCAGGCGTTGGAACCGCCGCAGGATTTCGACCCGCGCCCTGACGCCAAGCTCCGCCCAGGCAGATTGCAGCGCCCGCGCGCGCTCGACTGCCGCCTCGACCGCATCCGGACTGGCACATTCGAATTCGCGGAGCGTTCCGCCGGTGGCGGGATTCCGCGAGACGATACGTCGCATGTCGGCGCGGACTTCTGCTGCCATAACCTCAGAAATTTCTATCAGCCGCTTCGCGGGCTCTTATCTCCGGTTCCGATCACCCGATGGCCCGATTCTCAATATTCCACCCTCGCCAAGTACAATCCACAGGCCGGTGCTGTCGGACCAGCCGCAGAACGGTCGCGTGACTCCAGGATGCGCTTGAAGTCAACTGGGTTCAGCGCGCCTTTTCCGACCAGCAGAAATGTGCCAACCAGGTTTCGCACCATATGGTGCAGAAAACCGCTTCCTCGCACTGAATATATGAGCTCGTCTCCCTCGCGGCTCCATTCCGAACACCAGATTGCGCGTACGTTGGAAACTTCCTGTTCCCTGTTGCGCTCGGGATCGACCGCGGCAAAAGAAGCGAAATCATGCTCGCCCAGGACCACGGCGGCCGCAGCGCGCATCGCGTTTTCGTTCAGCGGATAGGGATAGTGATGGACATATCGCGCCAGAAACGGAGGACAGACCTCGCCACGGTAGATGCGATATCGATAGGTTTTTGCGCGAGCTGACTTGCGCGCGTGGAACTCTGGCGGCGCCTCTTCCACACCGAAGACGCGAATGGATGCCGGCAGTACATGGTTGAGCGCCCGTTGCAGATTCTCTGTGGGGATACCGGCATTCAGCTCGCATGAGGCCACCTGCGCAAGCGCGTGCACTCCGGCATCGGTGCGGCCCGATCCCTGCGGCAGCACCCTCGAACCGGTAATACGCTCGATGGCCGCGGCTAGCGTGCCTTGCACGGTGGCGCGCTTCGCCTGTACCTGCCAACCATGAAAATCGCTGCCATCGTATGCAAGTGTAATTTTCAGATTACGCACGATCTGTGCTGATGTCCGAGGCTGCTTCCGGGCCAAAGGATACCGCAGGCGCAAGCTGTTGTGATTGATGTCAGCGCGGGGACCACTGAGCATGAGTCCTGAACAGACCCTCGACGATGCTGATTCGATAGGCCATGAACAACCCGAACGCGACGCTGACGGCACCTGCTGTCCAACCGAAGTAGCGTCCGACATGGGCGGACCGCTTCTGTGCATAACAGAATGTCGATCCCATGGTCAACGTTATTAGCATCATTCCCAGTATTGTCCCAATGCCGAATACAGCAAGATAAAGCACCGCCCAGCGGACCGTCGGAATCGTACTCAACACCAGCAGGGCAATAGCGGCTGAACCGGCAAGCCCGTGGACAATACCGATGGCCAGCGGCCGAGCCCACTGGTACAACCCCCATCCCTTGAACCAGTGGCCCATCGCCGCTAGCGGAGTTTTGTGAGGATCATGTCCGCGCCGGTGCTCCTGCCCATGGCCGTGCGCATCGACGTAATCACGATGGGAATCGTACGCGGCGAGCGACTCCGCGCCCCGATTTCGGTGCAGCTGAACACGCTGTGCCGGCCAGGCAAAGAGATCTTCCAAGTTCCGCAGGCCCAGAAGAATCAGCATCAGCCCGACCGCCAGTTCCATCGCCAGACCAGCCCGTGGCGGCAACACGATGCGGAAGACGATTATCGTAGAACCGACCGCAACGATGGTCAGCGTATGCCCGAGGCCCCAAGCAGCACCGATTAGCGATGCCCGCCTCATGCTTCCTTCACGGCTGGCGATCGTGCTGATGGCGATCACGTGGTCAGGATCCAGGGCGTGCCGCATTCCGAGAAAGAACCCGACAGCCACAATGGCGAGCAAGGGAATCATCGAATTCTCCGGAACAGTCCTGCGGAATCAGATTGCGCGCGCAGCTTGAGTCTCGCGCCGTGCAACAACGAGGTTTCTGAGCTCGCCCATGCCTTCGCCGGTACGCGCGGAAACCTTGAGAAGCGTTATGCCCGGCCGGACCAGCCTTATGTTTTCGCCCAGCGCACTCAAATTGACACACGTCGCATGCGCCAAATCGAGTTTGGTGATGACCGCTACATCGGCGGTGTGGAAGATGGTCGGATACTTTAAAGGCTTGTCCTCTCCCTCGGCAGTGGAGACCAGCACCAGGCGCAGATCTTCACCGAGATCGAAGCTGGACGGGCAAACGAGATTTCCAACGTTCTCGATAAAGAGAAGATCCAGCTTTTCAAGCGCCCAGCCGGCAAGAGTGCGCTCCACCATGCCGGCATCGAGGTGGCACACGGTACCTGTGGTGATCTGCCTGACGGGTGCGCCGGATCGCGCCAGATACGCCGCGTCATTTTCTGTTGCCAGATCACCCACAAGAGCGGCCACGCGATAGCGGGACCGCAAATCGCGCAGCAGGCGTTCGAGAAGAGTGGTTTTGCCGGCTCCTGGGCTGGAAACCAGGCTGATTACCTGCACACCCGCCCGCCGGAAACGCTCGCGCAAAGAGCGGGCGAGCAGATCGTTCTCCTTGAGGACCTTGCGCCGCACCTCGAGGATACGCGGCTCATTCATGGGCTACCTCCAGCGCCCGGATTTCCAATTCGTCGCCCTGCAGCACGCGGTCTGCTGGAGAGCCACACTGGCCGCAGATAAGCAGCGGGAACTTCTCCGCGGGGCCTTGCGCAAGGCATTTCGGACAATGAATGACGACATCGATGTCCTCGATCACCAGCCGCGAGTTGGTTATCGCTGTGTTCTCGCATGCTACGCGGTAAGAGAACAGCAGCGAGTCCTTGTCCACGCCGCTCAGAGGTCCCATACGGAGATACACTCGTTCCACCGCACCCAAGCCGCGGCGTTCAGCCTCCTCCAGGACCGTGTCCACGATGCTGAGGGCGATCGAGAGTTCATGCATCCGATCACATCCGTTTCATCTTTACATACCGCTGGATGTCGCCACGGAAATACACCAAACTGGCGATGGTTGCGGCCAGCGTGCTCCACTTCAGTAGTTTTCCTGCTGACATTGCTGTTCTCCTCTCTAGAACTATGCCGCCATCGCGTTGGCTGCCCCGGACGTCAGTCGCTCGATCACGGCAACCGCTTCATCGATCGCCGCGCCCACTGGCGCGCTAACACCAATCTGGCCGTCGTCCCCGGGATCGAACGTTGTTGGCTCACAGCCGACCACCAGCATGCGTCTGCACCTTCCTCCCAGCGCGCCCACCAGCTGCAAAACGCTGGCCGGATTCATGGCATGGGCATCGAAAGTCACGCCGCCGGGCACAGTGCCAGCCGCGGGCAGCTCGGGTTCGATGGTATAAATCGTTCCCGGCTTGCCGCCCCGCGAGACCGCATCCACCAGGATCACGAGATCCCAATCTTCCATGATCGCGTACGCCAAATCGTAGCTGCGGATCCCAAAGTCCACCACGCGCACACCGTCCGGCAATGAGCGCTGAGCCAATCGGTGCGCCACTTCCACTCCGAACCCATCATCGCCCAGGAAAATGTTGCCAACACATGCCACCAGAATCCTAGCGCCCATGCGAAACCTCACCATCTATTGAGAGAGGCTCAACCTCCGCCGGCGAGAAGAAGAAGCGATGCCCGGGCTGGCGCAGCATTCCGAGATCACGGCCGGGATCGTCCTCCAAAACCACGGCCAGGTGCACCTGGCCTTCGAAATCGCGTTCAACCGCCTCTATGACCGCAGTTTTCCCTTTGAGGGCCATGTCCATGATGTCCGCACTCTTCTGCGGCCACAGGCGCACGCGGTCTCCTGGCCTAAGCGGGATCCCAATGACTGTGATTGTATCCAGGCGCTTGCTTTCCGGTTCCAGCTTCCGCTCCGTCATGGTGCCTCCCTTACCGGTCGCAGGCTGCGGATCACGCCGTGCGTCCTTTGCAGTTGCTGGCGCGCATTTTCCTCCGTCCGTTGCAGGAGGCTGCGTGCACGATCGTCGGCAAAACGCATCTCGCGCTTTTCTTCGTCGGTCAAGGTCATGAGACGCAGTGTGAGCATCTCGTCGATCTCAGTCGCGTCGAAAAAGTCCCCGGCGCTCTCAGGCGCGACCTGCGGATAGTCGTAGAGCACGATGGGGGAACAAAGCAGCGTGTCTCGCGCCCCCGGTTCGCCGATCAGCACCGGGAAGTTGCCGACGTTCTTACACGAATCCACAGCCTCACGAAACTGCTCGGGCGGCTCCAATAGTGAAATGAATTCGCCGCCTTCCAAGCGCACGATGACATGTGCGGAGAGCATGGATCGAAGCAGCGCATCGCTGCGGTTCCGTGCATCTGCGGGCAGAAAAGTTTCGTTCGTGGCATCAATCGCAATCTTGAGAGTATTTCCGCCGATCTTCTGAGACAAAAGCGTCACTGCGCCAGTGATTTCCTGCTGCGTACGATTGACCCTCCCCAGTACACGGCAGCTTGCGTCGCGGAGCGGTTCGCTTTCGTCCCTTGCAGCAAAGCGGAAACAGCTCGTCGTAGCTACACCTGGCACTAGCGTTTCCACTTCCACGCTACGTTCTGTAGCTTCGTCCCAACTCTCGGCGATGCGACCATCAACCGCGAGGGACGGCACTGGCTTTAAGCCACCATCGGTTGATTCCATCACCTGTCGCGCCAGTAGGTGCAGAAACCGGAGCTGAACCTGAAGCCTTGCTTTGCTGTTTGCCACCGCAACGCACTCCGAATGCATGCGGGACCCCTCGGTTCGGGCACGCACTTCGTCATAGTCGGGCGGATATAGGATTCCAAGAGACCAGCGCTGGCGATTCTTGAGCGCCGACGGGCGGTAGGGGTACAGCATGTAGCCTTCGTACAGGATGGCGTTGGCGACCTTTTCGGCAAGTTCGAGGTTCACGATCTCACCCCTGCCGTCAGGCCGAGCATGCACTCCAGCGTCTCTTCCCAGGTTGGAATGCCATGGCGCGATTTGAACTCATAGAGTCGTTCGAACACATCGCGCCGCAACGCGATCCACGCCGTGTTCGGATAGTAGAGGTCCATCATCTCCTTCCACACGCGGACCGGCAGGCGATAGCTGGCCTCGCGCTCCCAGGGGATCTGCGCAATCTGCAGCCCTGTAGTGCCAGCGTAGAACACCGTCCCACTGAACAGCAGCCTGGTGGGGAGCTCGCCATTCTCCAGACCGTAAATGTACTTAGTCACGGCGACATTGAAGTCGAAGGTGCAGGGTACGGCCACGTCAACCAGCACGCTTCCGCTGAACCCCGGAACCATCATGTTGAGGTTGCTCCATAGCAGCGGGTGCAGCGATTGGCTCCAGCGCTCCGGCTCCCCGAACAGCTCTTTCAGGTGTTCCTGCTCCTGGGCACTGTAGCGGCGGCGTACGGGTTCGATCTGTACCTGCACGCGCAGCGCGATGGAATGAATGGCACCGAGTTCTGGATTGGTGATGCGAACGCTGAATGCCAACTGTGGCGAGGCGGCTTTGGGCACCGGGGCCGCATGCTCGATTTGGAAGTGGAGGTCAGGCACGGCTTGCCTCTCCGGCGGCGACTTGGAGGTCATCGAAAAACCGGTTGATCTCCTTCCATACGTCATCCCCGCCCGACAGCCCCCGCCAGTGCGTACGCAGGATTCCCACCAGCCGTAAGCACTGGTCAATGGGAGCGCGATAGTACTGCGGCGGAGTCGCGATGCGGTTCACCAGCAAGGCCTCCACATCGGGCTGCAGCTCCTGCAGCACCGGATTGCGCTCGACGATGTCGTTCCAGTATTCCAGATCCAGCGTGGATTCCATCACGCCTCCCGGGCTGGGATATTGCGCCAGTATCCGTCCAGCCTTGCTGGTGTATACGAAAAACGCCAGGTTGATGGGGATCAGCAGACTGTCCCATTCCTGGTCATCCAGCGCGAAGTTTGGGAGGAGTTGGATGTCGCGCGGTATACGCCGGTAGCGCTGCCGGGTGCTGGCGCCGAAGAGAATGGCGCAAGCATCGCAAGTACAGATGACCCGGCGTTTCTCCACTTCCAGCAGGTGCTGGTGACCCGGCGCCAGAGGAGCGGCGCACAACTCACACAGTTCAGTGCGCTCGCGCGGTTGGCGTACGAACCGCTGCAGGGTCGCGAGCGGCCCCCGTCCGAGATTGTCAGCCGTTGTGGCCATGGCGCTAGGCAGGGGGCAAATGCGGCATTCTCGGGTCGATCGGCGCTCGCTTATCGGCGTTTATTCCCGTCGCGTCGCGGGCGGTGCGCCCCATTCCTTCCCGACCCGGCTCCGTCTTCTTGTCTTTGGACGTCCATTCTTCTCCCCGCTTTGTTCCGGGGGTGTGCGCATCGATATCAGGCCGCGGATTCTTCATACTTCTTTTCCTCCCTTATGGCTGGGTGGATCATGTTAAGTGGGACGAAACCGGAGATGGCGGAAGGCACATCCTCGATCTCGATCTCCACCACCTCGGGTGCGGCCTCGCGGATGGCGTTCTCTACCGTGAGCTTCAGCGCGTCGGGCGACGAACCGCAGCCGGGCGCTGAACCATCAATCGTCACCCGTACCACACCATCGGCAATACCGATCAGTTCCGCCTTCCCACCCTGCTTGTGCAGTTGGCGGCGGACCTTCTCAAGAGCGCGGCTCACGCGTTCTTCAAGCGCGACTGGGTGGACTCCGTAGAGCACCATCAGCCCGCAGATCAGTGGGTCGCTGCCCAATTTTGCGAGACAAGTCCGGCCCGACTCCTCCGCTGTGGCGAGCATCTCCACAATGCGGGAGATCACCGCCCCGTGCAGGTCCATCAGGGACTGGAGCAGTTCGAGCGCGGTGGCGCGCGCCTCCTCGTCAGCGAGACTGGCGACACGCTCCACCAGTTGCTCGATCTTTTCGGTGTGCGCCTGGAACTCGCTGTTGTTCATGGCTGGCTCATTTGCTCCCCATCATGCCGAACATCGGCGAGTGTCGGGTCTCGATCACCTTGCCGTTGCCAAGGTACATGTGTACGCCGCACGGCAGGCAGGGATCGAAGCTGCGTACCGTGCGCATGATGTCGATGCCTTTGAACTTGTCCGGCCCGTTCTCTTCGAACAGAGGTGTGTTCTGCACCGCGTCCTCGTAGGGGCCGGCCGTGCCATAGACATCGCGCGGGTTGGCGTTCCAGCAGGTCGGCGGATAGGGATGGTAATTGGCGATCTTCTTGTCGCGAATCACCACGTGGTGCGAGAGCACCCCGCGCACTGCTTCATGGAACCCGCAGGCGATCGCCTCGTCAGGTACTTCAAACGGCGCCCAGGTTTTGGAGCGGCCCGCCATAAGTTCCTCCATCGCCTTCTCACAGAAGAAGAGAGCGGCTGCGGCGGCGTATGCCTGGAAATAGGTGCGTGCGCGGTCGCGCTCGATGGCGTTGCTCCACTGCGGGATCTTCCACTCGAAGGTGGTCTCGGGTAGCAGCGCTCCCTTGGGAAGATTGATGATCACGCTGTTGCCGGTAGCCTTGATGTAGCCGATGTCCACCAGCCCCGATAGCGCCGTGGACCACAACCGTGCAATCGGGCCGCCGCCCGTGTCAAGCGGAAGATGCTGCCCGCTGCGCTTGTCATACCAGCGGGGCGACATCACCCAAGTGTAATTGCCGGTGAAGTCGCGTTTCTGCGGACGCGGAATTGTGGTTTGGTTCCACGGGTGCCGCTTGTCGATGGGATTGCCCAGCGGGTCGGTCTTGACGAAAGTCTCTTCGTTCTGCCAATCGTCATAATACGAGCTGCCCAGCAGGATACGGATACCGAGATTGATGTCCATCAGATCATTGGTTACCAATTTGCCGTCCACGATGATGCCCGGGGTGACGAACATGGCGCGTCCCCAGTCGGACATCTTCTCGTAGCGGTAATCGCAGACATCCGGGTTGTTGAATGCACCCCAGCAGCCCAGCAGGATGCGCCGCTGTCCGACTTTTTCGTAGCCCGGCAGCGCCTCGTACCAGAAGTTGAAGAGATCGTCGTGCAACGGCACGCAGCGCTTCATGAACTCGACATACTTCATCAACCGCACAAGGTAATCAGTGAACAACTGGACGGTAGCGACCGTGCCCACGCCGCCCGGATATAGTGTGGAGGGATGGACATGACGGCCCTCCATCAGGCAGAACATCTCGCGCGTGAGGCGGCTCATCACCAGGGTCTCCCGGTAGAAATCGCCAGTAAAGGGATTCAGCGCGGTCATGATGTCTGCGATGGTGCGGTAGCCGTGCCTGTCGGCGTTCGGCGCCTGCTTCCGTTGCGCCTTCTCCCACAAGCTCGGATTCGTTTCCTTCACCATCTGTTCGCAGAAGTCCACGCCCACCAGGTTGTCCTGAAAGATGTTGTGATCGAACATGTACTCGGCGGCTTCGCCCAGATTGATGATCCACTCAGCCAGCGGGGGAGGCTTGACGCCGAACGCCATGTTCTGCGCATAACACGAGCAGGTGGCGTGGTTGTCGCCGCAGATCCCGCAGATGCGGCTGGTGATGAAATGCGCGTCCCGCGGGTCCTTGCCTTTCATGAAGATGCTGTACCCGCGGAAGATGGACGAGGTGCTGTAGCACTCCGCCACCTGTTTGTTCTCGAAATCAATCTTGGTGAAGATGCCGAGGCTGCCCACGATGCGGGTTATGGGGTCCCAGCTCATCTCGACCAGATTGCGCTTCTTAGCCGCCGTTTCGGTCAATGGCTCAGTGATGGTTCCCATATCTTCATCCTCTCCCGCTCACGCAGCGCGACCAACCGGACGCGATCTGTACGCGCCGGGCTTGGGTTGATAACCGGTGATCAGCTCACGGCCGCTGCGCCGCCACTCAGGCTCGCGGTTCACGGTGTTGTTGGTGATCGAACGCAGCGCCCGGATCAGCTTTCCGTACAAGGTCAGTGCGGCGGTCGAAAAGCGCGCCCCGGAGGGCTCGTCCATGAAAGGCATGAACATGTCGGGAAATCCGGGCATGGTGCAGCCGATACAGATGCCGCCCACATTGGGGCATCCACCGATGCCACGCATCCAGCCGCGCTTGGTGACGTTGCAGTTGACCACGGGGCCCCAGCATCCCACCTTCACCAGACATTTCGGGGTGCCGTATTCGATGCCGAAATCGTCTTGCTCGTAGTAGGCAGCGCGGTCGCAGCCTTCATGAACCGTTTTGCCGAACAGCCAGGTGGGGCGCAGTTGCTCATCCAGTGGGATCATGGGCGCCAGACCCGCCGCCTGATAGAGCAGGTAGAGCAAGGTCTCCATAAAGTTGTCGGGCTGCACCGGACAGCCTGGAACGTTGACGATCGGCAAGCCGGCCTTGGAACGCCACCCCCAGCCCAGATAGTCGGCCAGTCCCATGCACTGCGTAGGATTGCCGGCCATGGCGTGAATGCCGCCGTAAGTAGCGCAGGTTCCGGCGCCGACAACGGCGAGCGCTTTGGGCGCAAGCCGGTCGATCCACTCGCAAGTAGTGATCGGCTGGCCGGTGTTGTGGTTGGTGCCTTGCGCGGCCCAGTAGCCTTCATCCTTGATCTGTTCGTTTGGGATCGAGCCTTCGACTACGAGAACGAACGGGTCGAGTTCGCCGCGCTCGGCCTGGTAGAAGTACTTCATGAAATCATCGCCCACCTCGTAGGCGAGCACCGGGTTGTGCAGGTACACCTTAGGCAAGCCCGGGATGGCTCCCATGACTACGTCTTCAATGCTTGGCTGCTCGGCGTTGGTCACGGAGACGGAATCACCGTCGCAGCCAAGGCCAGCGGTGATCCAGATGATGTGGACTTCGTTAACGGGAGCGGGCGTGGAGGATTTTCTTCGCGCGAAAGGTATCGGTTCCGCTGGCATCAACGCCTCCTTTCGGGTCGGGTGGGCGTATTTTTTCGGAAGGACGTTATCAGTTACTCGTGTTGCGGAAAGTACGATCTGCCGTGGTTCTTAGATTCAGAGTGGCTGCCGCATGTTGCTTAACAGATGCGCGGCAACTGCTCCCCAAAAAGCGTGTCCAGCACGCGCGTGCCGCCAATCTCGGTCTCCATGAGCACCATTCCCGGAGGCTCGGCAACGACTTCGCCGATGATGCGGGCGTCGCGCCCCAGCGGGTTTTGCCGCATGTGCGCCACCATGGCATCCGCGAATGCCGCCGGCACGACTGCGACCAGCTTGCCTTCATTGGCGACGTACAGTGGATCCAAGCCCAGTATCTCGCAGGCGCCGCGAACGGTATCGCGCACCGGGATCTCGGTCTCGCGTATCAGCATGCCGACTTTGGAACGCGCAGCGACCTCGTTCAGCACGCTGGCCACACCTCCGCGGGTCGGATCGCGCAGGCAGTGGATATCCAGCGTCACGTCCACCATGTCTTGCACGAGCTTGTGCAGCGCGGCGCAATCGCTCTCGATCACACCCTCGAATTCCAGGCTCTCGCGCTGCGAGAGAATGGCCATGCCGTGATCGCCAATGTAGCCGCTGAGGATGATCTTGTCGCCGGGCCGCGCCCGATCGGCGGAGATGTTGACCGCCTTCTCCAATACTCCAATGCCGGTCGTGGAAATAAAGACTTTGTCGCCCTTGCCGCGGTTCACGACTTTGGTGTCGCCGGCCACCAGCTGTACGCCCGCATCTCTGGCCGCTTTGCTCATTGAGTGCACGACGCGACGTAACTCTTCCGTCGAGAGCCCTTCTTCGAGAATGAACGCCGCAGCGAGATACAGCGGTCGCGCGCCGCTTGTCGCCAGGTCATTGATGGTGCCGTTCACCGCCAACCGCCCGATGTCGCCGCCAGGAAAGAAGATTGGCGTAACTACGAAGGCGTCGGTGGTGAACGCCAGCCGCGCGCTGTTCACCTGCAGCGTCGCCTGGTCGTCCAGCTTGTCGAGCAGTGGATTGCTGAACGCCGGCAGGAAAATGCGCTCAATCAGTTGGGCGGTGAGCTTGCCGCCGCTGCCGTGGCCCAGCACGATCTGTTCTTGATGTGCGATTGGCAGCGGGCAAGCCGCCCCGGGCAGCGAAGCCGCAGCAGACCCCTCCGGCTTCGGCGCAGATAGGGGGACTTTGACCGCTGCTTCGCTCATCAGATGACATCCTCCTCGCCCATGGCGACGTGCGTCAGGTCCCAAAGAATGTGCAGGAGCGCGACATGCGACTCTTGGATGCGATGGATGCTGAAGCTGGGCACCGTGAAGCAATAATCGGAAACCTCGGGCATGCGCCCGCCGTCTTTGCCGGAGAAAGAGATGGTCAGCATGCCCTTCTCCCGCGCTGCTTCCAGCGCATAAATAAGGTTGGGCGACTTGCCGCTGGTGGAGATGGCCAGCGCCATATCGTCCTTTTCGCCCCAGAGCTCAAGCTGGTCCACGAAAACGCGAGCGAAGTCCTTGTCGTTCGAGATGGCGGTCACCACGGGAATCT
>DASQXC010000243.1:0-3343 GCA_035639935.1 Terriglobales bacterium | reverse complement strand
TCAACGAAGGCTCCGTGCAGGGGCAGCTCGCCAACGTGTTGCGCGAGTTCTCGCAATCCATCACCGCCTTCTGGACCGATCTCGGGGACCTCGGCGAAGAAACTGTGCTGGTCACGATGTCAGAGTTCGGCCGCACCGTGCGTGAGAATGGTAACCGCGGTACCGACCACGGTCACGCAAATGTCATGTTCGTCCTCGGCGGGCCAGTGCGCGGCGGCCGCGTTTACGGACAGTGGCCCGGACTCGACCCGTCGCAACTCTACGAGGGCCGCGACCTGGCGCTGACCACCGACTTTCGCCGCGTGCTGGGCGAAGCCGTGTATCGCCATCTCGGCAACAAGGACCTGGCCACCATCTTCCCGGGCTTCGACAATGATCCCCGGCAATTCCTGCGCTTACTGGGCTAAAAAAGCCTGCGTCAAGACTTTAGATGACCCCCATGCGCTTGCCAACCTTGCGCAACAGTTCCAGTGCACGTTCGAGTTGCTCGCGCGTGTGGGTGGCGGTCATGATGGTGCGCACGCGCGCCTTGCCTTCGGGCACCGTGGGAAAGGCGATGCCGGTGCCCATCACGCCTTCTTTGAACAGCTCGCGCGAGAACTCCATGGTGAGCGCACCGTCCCCAATGATGATGGGTGTGATTGGGGTCTCGCTGGCTGGCGTGTTTGCGCCGCCGATGTTAAAGCCCAAACTGCCGAGTTCCTTCTTCCAGAAACGCGTGTTCTCCCACAGCCTCTCGATGCGCTCGGGCTCCTCCTCGAGCACCTCAAAAGCAGCAATACAGGTGGCCGCGACCGAAGGCGGATGAGAGGTTGAGAACAGAAATGGCCGGGCGCGGTGATAGAGGAAATCAATAAGGTCATGGCAGCCGCAGACGTAGCCGCCAAGTGCGCCGATGGCCTTCGACAGCGTGCCCACCTGGATGTCCACACGGCCGTGCACGCCGTAATGGTCAATGGTACCGCGGCCGTTGCGGCCGAGCACGCCGGAGGCGTGGGCGTCATCTACCATCATGATGGCGCCATATTTTTCGGCTAGGTTGCAGAGCGCGGGCAGCGGCGCGATGTCGCCATCCATGGAAAAGACCCCGTCGGTGATCAGCAGCTTGTGGCCGGGCCGGTCGGCGACTTCCTTCAGCAACTCTTCGGCATGGGCCACGTCCTTGTGGCGATAAACCTTGATGGTGGCACGCGAGAGGCGCGCCCCGTCGATGATGGAAGCGTGATTCAGCTCGTCGGAGATGATGAAGTCATCTTTGCCCAGGATGGCGGCCACCGTGCCCGCGTTGGCGGCGAAGCCTGACTGAAAGACCACGCACGCTTCCACGTTCTTGAAGCGCGCGATCTTCTCCTCCAGTTCCATGTGGATCTTCATAGTACCGGCTATGGTGCGCACTGCCCCAGAGCCCACGCCGTATTTACGGGTGGCCTCGATAGCCGCCTGACGCAGCTTGGGGTGCGTCGTCAAGCCCAGATAGTTGTTCGACGCCAGATTTATGACCTTCTTGCCGTCAAAGGTGCAGACTGGTGCCTGCTCGTCTTCGAGCACCCGCGGCCGGAAATGCGTGCCCTTCTTCTTGAGGTCATTCAGGTGTTCCGCGAGATAAGAAAGCTGGAGGCGGGAAGAAATCTGGGTGACCATAGCGGAACTAGTTTAATACCTGGTGCAGTGTGTGTGCCCCACCCTTAGCCGGTTTTGCCAAGGGTGGGGCACCCTCAAGTCCCGGGCGGCGATACTTTGCAGTAGGATTTCAAAGGCATGGAAACAGCGGATGTCATCATTATCGGCGGAGGCATTGTTGGCTCCAGCATCGCCTACCACCTGACCGAAGCCGGATGCAAGAACGTGCTGGTGGTCGAGCGGGAAACCCACCAGGGCAAGGGCTCGACCGGCAAGAGCATGGGTGGAGTGCGCGCGCAATTTGCCACGCCGGTGAACATCCAGATGTCCCTGTACTCGATTCCCTTCTATGCCACGTTCGACGAGCGCCTGGGGCATCCCGCCGGCTACAAGCCCCAGGGCTATCTCTTCCTCGCGACCAGCCAGCGCCATCTCGAATATCTGCGCACCAACCAGGAAAAACAGAAAGCACTGGGGCTGAGCACGGCCCGCATGTTGGGTGCTGATGAGATCCGGAGCATGTTCCCGCAACTGCGCTCGGACGACATTGTGGGCGGCAGCTTCTGCTCGAGCGATGGCTTTGTGGATCCCTACAGCGCGATGGTGGGGTTTATGACGCACGCGACAGAGGCGGGGGCGCGGCTGTGGCGCAATACTGAGGTGACCGGCATTCGCCTTGACGGCCACGGTGTCACGGGCGTCGACACCACGCGCGGACCGCTGGCTACGCGCATCGTCGTGAACGCCGCCGGTCCCTGGGCGGCGCAAGTCGCCAAGCTCGCCGGCGTGGAACTCCCGGTCGAGCCGCTGCGGCGCATGCTGGTGCCCACGGAGCCTTTCGACCACTTCCCGCACTCGGCGCCCATGATCATTGATATGTCGAACGGCTTTCACTTCCGGCCCGAGTCGCTGGGATTCCTGCTGGCGTGGAACGATCCCGAGGAGACTCCTGGATTCAAGACCGACTTCGAACCCAGCTTCATCGAAAAGGTGTTGACGCGCGCCGCCAGCCGCGTGCCCTGCTTCGAGAACCTGGCAGTCAATCCCAAGCGCGCATGGGCGGGTCTGTATGAGATGACTCCCGACCACCATCCCATCCTCGGCTCCGTGGCCGAGGTCCCCGGATTCTTTCTCGCCAACGGCTTCAGCGGACACGGGGTGATGCACGCACCCGCAACCGGCAAGATCCTCTCCGACCTGATCCTTTACCGGAAATGCGATCTGGTGGATACCAGCTTGCTCGCCCTTGAACGCTTCCGCGAAGGTCGCCTGATCGAGGAAACAGCGGTCTTGTAGAGCGATTTCATTTTTGGTGTAGGCGGTGGAAGCGCCGGGCTTGAGCCCGGCGAAAAGTAATTCTTGACGAACACTGGCTTTAGCCATTGCGCCTAAAGGCTGCGCCTTTTGCGTATATTCTTCGCTGGCCTCAAGGCCCGCGCTTCCACCCGCTACACCTTGTCCAAATTCGCTCTAGGCCATGTCCATACTGATGGGAATCCTCCACCAGCTCTGCCCGCGTTGCGGGGTGGGGCGCATCTTCCGCGGGTCGCTGCTGCGCGGGTTCCCGCGGATGAATGAACGCTGCCCAGTGTGTGATTTGAAGTTCGCGCGCGAGGAAGGCTATTTCTTGGGCGCGATGTACATCAGCTACGGCATCAGCGTGGTCGTGATCTGCCTGTTCGCGGCTGTGGTGTGGATGCTGACGCGCTGGTCGCTGCAGAAA
>DASQXC010000242.1:0-2801 GCA_035639935.1 Terriglobales bacterium | reverse complement strand
TGAGGAGGAAAAAGTTTGGATTGAAGCACATAGCTGGCCGTCCAGGAGCGGCTCTCTATGCTACTATAGATGCTCAATTCCAGAGTTTTGACTTCGTTTCCGCACAATCTACCCGTCCGGGGCTCGCGTTAACCTCGGTTTTTGCTTGATGGGGCATTGTGGGCGAAAGGAAGCGCAGCCGCTGTATGAAGACCAGATTCCTCTGCGCACTGCTTCTGCTCGTGCTGGTCCTGGGCACGACCAGTTCGGCAATTTCCGACTCAGCTAGCGCCGCCCCTCTCAATGCTCCTCTGATGACCGTGGACCAGGTGCATCCAGGCATGAAAGGCGTTGCGTATACCGTGTTCCAGGGGACGAAGCCGGAACCGATGGACGTCGAGATCCTTGGCGTGCTAAAGGACGTGAATGGCCCAAAAAGCGACGTAATCCTGGTGCGACTCCGGGGTGAAAAACCAGAATACAGTGGAGTGGTTGCGGGGATGAGCGGCAGCCCGGTCTACGTGAACGGGAAGCTGCTGGGCGCGCTAGCGTTCCGTATCGGACAGTTCTCGAAGGAACCGATTGCGGGCGTCACTCCGATAGCGGACATGCTGGAAATCAGCGAGCTGGACCGTAGCCGGCCAGTGGACACTCAGCCGGCCTCCGCCAAGGACCGCGCAGAAAGCTCCAAAACGGCAGCGCCCGGCGATGCCGCCGGCCTGGATCAGTACCGCGATTTCCTCACGCCCATTGATACGCCGATGGTGTTCAGCGGCTTTAGCGAAGAGACCCTGCGCCGTTTCGCTTCACAGTTTGCTGCTGCCGGGGTAACTCCCGTAGCCGGCATCGGCTCTGCCGACCCAAGTACGCACGATCCCGGACCGCTGGTGCCCGGCTCGGCAGTGAGCGCGGTGCTGATCCAAGGTGACATGAACGTGGCCGCGACCTGCACCGTGACCTACGTTGATCCGCAGCGCCTGCTGGCTTGCGGTCATCCGCTGTTGCAGTTCGGCATGGTGGACCTCCCCATGACCAAGGCTCAGGTGGTGGCTACACTGGCGTCGCCGCTGAATTCCTTCAAAATCGTTAACACGACCGAGACGGTTGGCTCGTTCGTGCAGGACCGCCACACCGGCATCCTGGGACGCTTCGGCAAAACTCCGGAGATGATCCCGGTGACGCTGACCGTCCGTGGCGGACCCAAGCCCAAGCAGTTCCACTACAAGGTGCTGAACAATGCCAAGCTGACGCCGGTAGCGGTGATGGCCACGGTGTTCAACTCGCTGCAGGGCGTCAACGAATACGGCGAAGAAATCACGTATCGCATGCAGGGCACGATCAGGGTGCAGGGCTATCCGGATGTCACCCTCCAGAACATGTTCGCACCCTTCGACAACACCCCGACCGCAGCCGCGGTGGCGATGTCGCTGGGCGACCGCTTCGCGCGCATCTTCGATAATCCCTATGTCACGCCCGGCATTACCGGCGTTAACCTGGAATTCGACCTGGCGCGCGAGCGCCGCTGGGCGCGGCTGGAGAGCGCCCGCACCGATGTGACCGAGGCGCGGCCGGGCGACGACATCGTTATCGAATCGGTGCTGCGTCCTTATCGCGGTGAGCGCATCGTGCGGCAGATTCCGATCAAAGTCCCGACTTCCACCCCCAAAGGTACGCTGCGCATTCTCGTAAGCGACGGGGACACTCTGGACCGCATGCGCCGCGTCGGCCCCGCCGTGTCGCGCAAGATGGATCTCGCCTCCACCATCGCCATGCTCAACAAAGAGCATACCAACACCCACCTCTACGTCTCGCTGCTCGAAGCCAACCCGCAGGCCATGGTGGAAGACAAAGTCATGCCCACCCTGCCGCTGTCGGTGATGAACGTGATGGACGGTATGCGCGGCACGCAGGACATGGTGGTGATCGGGGAGTCGGCGGTGAACGAAGCCTCGGCGCCGATGGATTATGTCGTCTCCGGTGCACAGGTGATCAGCGTAACGATTAAGTAAAGGTTGCACAGCCCGGAGGGCGACATTTGTTTGAGCCCAGCGCGAGCTGCGGCCGACTGCTCTCTTACGTTCTCCGCGTCAGGGGCAAACGCGGAAGCGCACGCGTTCAGCCCACCCAAGGGC
The DNA here is from genome assembly GCA_035639935.1 of Terriglobales bacterium. GTDB lineage: Bacteria > Acidobacteriota > Terriglobia > Terriglobales > Acidobacteriaceae > JAHFUA01. The sequence goes on along the minus strand of DASQXC010000242.1, from coordinate 690 downwards.
CGGCGACGTAGGCCGAGAGCCTCTGCTATCCTGAAATCTTGACTCATGTCCACCTTGCTTACAAAGGCCCCGCCGAAACGTTCTGCCAAAAAGCATGTAGTCGGGTGGGTGATATTTGGCGTGCTGGTGCTGGCGTCGGCAGCATTCGGCGCGCTGGCAGGACTGCTGTTCGTCTATTCGACCGACCTGCCGCAAGTCGAGGAACTGGAGCACTATCGGCCCAGTTCGATCACTGAACTCTACGACGACCAAGGCCGCGTGGTCGGGTCCTTCGCCCTGCAGCGGCGCGTGATCGCCTCCTACAATGATTTTGCCACGCCGCTGCGGGACGCGGTGATCTCCACCGAGGACAAAGAGTTCGAGAAGCACTGGGGAGTGAACTTCTACCGCATCTTCGGTGCGGCCTGGCGCGACGTGGTATCGGGCAGCAAGGCGCAGGGCGCTTCGACGCTGACTATGCAGCTTGCCCGCAACCTGTTTCTCTCGCCCGAACGCACCTATCGGCGGAAGCTGCAGGAGATCATGCTGTCGTTGCAGATCGAGCGCCGCTTCACCAAGCCGCAGATCTTCACCATGTACGCCAACCAGATCTTCCTGGGACACGGCGTGTACGGCTTCGAAGCGGGCTCGCAGTTCTACTTCGGCAAGAAGGCCAAAGACTTGACGCTCGATGAGGCGGCTTTACTGGCG
>DASQXC010000241.1:0-7461 GCA_035639935.1 Terriglobales bacterium | reverse complement strand
GCCGCGCTCGATCAGATTGTCGGCGTTCACGTCCTCAGGATAGCACCAAAGATCTGCGCGCCTCGCGGCGAGTGCGAGGCACACTACGAGCAGCCTACGACGGGTAATCCGGCCGCACGAGCCAATCTGGCTTGATCGCGGTCAAATGTGTAGAAATCGTTGGTGGTGCATTGGTTTTGTTTAGTTAGCCGCACCTGACGTGCTACCGTCTGCCGTTTAGGGCATACTCTTCCTCGTAGCTGCCGTGAGAAGGCTTCTGGGCATCGCATTGGGTTTTGCTGCCGCTGTGCTGGCCGTACTTGCTGGGGCTGGAACAGCCGTTATTCTAACCCATTCATACCGCGTCGTCGAACACTCGGCAATAGTTACATCCATATCGGCAGCAGGCTCATGGGCGCTGTTCCGCTCGCGAGAACTCAATGGAGCCGAGAGGGACCGATTTCGCCAAAGATATTCTTCGCACTGGTACTCCTAGCTTTCGCTGCTGCCTTTGCGATTGGCATACGTCACACATTAGGCAAGCGGAGGCAGCAGCGCCACGAAATCGCTTACCAATCGGCTCTGCACTCGTATTCAGATGTGCTGAAACCTGGTATGACTCGCAAGGAGCTGGAGGATTACCTGCGGGCGCGAAACATCGCATTTCGCAAGATGTGTTGTGTGGAGCACCCAGACTTCTCAAAGGGCGTGTACGACGATCTCACCCAGATCGGCCAAGAGGAGGCCCCCTGGTTTTGCCGTCAGAAAAATGTTTACGTGGCTTTCCAGTTCACCGGCCCCCAACGCGCAAACCTGACGCCGACAGCCAACCCTGCAGACGTTCTGAGGGCAGTCATTGTGTACCGCTGGCTCGAAGGCTGCCTCTGGAAGCAGTTGTCGAAAATCCTCTCTCAACTGCCAGAAGTCGACAAAGCGGCTCTGAACGGAATCTACCCTGCCACTCGTGACAGCCCTCACGCGGAATCCGCATTCGCGGAGGGTATAATTCCTCGGTTTGGCCGGAGACTTGAACGCCTCCGCGAAGCACCACATGCATAGATCTACTGCAGTTACATCGCAGGAACTGCGCCTGGCGAGGCGCATGGCGCGCCTTGGTACGGAGACTGCCTTCGAAGTTCTGGTGAAGGCGCGCGCGCTCGAAGCCAAGGGCCGCGACATCATCCACATGGAAATCGGCGAGCCCGATTTTGACACTCCCGCAAACATCATCGAAGCCGGCAGCGACGCATTGCACAAGGGATGGACGCACTACGGCCCCTCGGCCGGGCTGCCGGCGTTGCGGGAAGCTATCGCGGAGGAGATCAGCCGTTCGCGGAAGGTGCCGGTAAAGGCCGAAGAGGTCGTGGTGGTTCCGGGTGGCAAGCCTATTATTTTCTTCACAATCCTTGCACTAGTTGATGAAGGAGATGAGGCCGTATATCCCAACCCTGGCTTCCCCATTTACGAGTCCATGATCAACTTCATGGGCGCGAAGGCGGTGCCTATCCGCCTGCGAGAGGAGATGGACTTCCGCCTCGACGTGAACGAACTGACGCGCCTCATCAACGAGCGCACAAAGCTCATCATCCTGAACTCGCCGCAGAACCCTACAGGCGGCATGCTCACGCGCGACGACATCGAGGCCATCGCCGCCGGCATCGGCGATCGCGAGATCATGGTGCTGTCCGACGAGATCTATAGCCGGCTGATTTACGAAGGCGAGCATTTCTCGTTGATGTCGGTGGATGGCTTCAAGGAGCGCACTATCCTGCTGGACGGCTTCTCCAAAACCTATGCCATGACTGGCTGGAGGCTGGGGTATGGCGTGATGCGCGCCGACTTGGCCGCCCAGATCGCGCGCCTGATGACCAACTCCAATTCCTGCACCGCCAGTTTTACCCAGGTGGCTGGTGTTGAGGGACTACGCGGGCCGCAGGATTCGGTGGACAAAATGCGGGAAGAGTTCCGCCGTCGGCGCGATCGATTTGTTGAGCGCATCAACCAGGTCAAGGGATTCTCCTGCCGGCTGCCCAAGGGCGCGTTTTACACTTTTCCCAACATCACCGGCACGGGATGGTCCTCGAAGAAGCTGGCCGACGCGCTGCTGGAAGATGCAGGCGTGGCCTGCCTTTCCGGCACCGCCTTTGGCGAGTTCGGCGAAGGTTATCTGCGGTTCAGCGTGGCCAACTCGATCGAGAACATAGATAAGGCGCTGGATCGAGTTGAGCAGTGGGCCCAAAAAAATCTGTAAACGTAGCTTGTACATCGTTTGGTAGAGACGCAGCATGCTGCGTCTACACTAAATTGCAGGATCGATTGCGTCATGCCCAAAGCCTTCCGTGTCTTTGCCACCTGCGACATCGGCGATGAAGCTTTAAGCCTCCTCCGCGACCGCGGCTACCAGGTCGAGGTCTATCCCCATCCCGAGGCGCCGCCCAAGAGCGTCATTCTCGAAAAACTTCGTTCCGGCATCGACGGCCTGATCACCACCTTGCGCGACCAGATTGATGCCGAGGTGTTCGAAGCAGGGAAGAGCACGCTGAAGGTGGTATCGCAGATTGCCGTCGGCTTCGACAACATTAATCGCGCCGATGCCAACCGCTATCAGGTCCCGTTTACCCACACTCCCGACGTGCTCACCGAAGCCACCTCCGAATTCGCCTTCTTTATCCTGGCTGCGCTCGCCCGCAAGCTGTGGGATGCCGAGAAGCTGGTGCGCGAGAAGCGCTGGGGCTATTGGCATCCCTTCCTGCCTTTTCTTGGCGATGAGGTTACCGGCAAGACCATCGCCGTGATCGGTACCGGCCGCATCGGTCAGGCGATCATCAAAAAGTGCGTTGGCTTCGATATGAATATTCTTTGCTATGACCCGGTATTTCAGAACACGAAGTTCGTGCAGGCCATCCAGGAGATCAAAGACCTGCGTCACAAGCACGGTCTCTATGCCGAGAAGACTTGGGCCAAGTACACAACCTTGGAGGAGGCTCTGCGCCACGCCGATTACGTCACCATCCATGTGCCACTGATCCGCCCGGGCGAGAGCGATACGCCCACTTACCACCTCTTCAATGAGCGCCTGCTGCGCATGATGAAACCTACCGCTTATCTGGTAAACACTTCGCGCGGCCCGGTGGTGGACGAAGCCGCCTTGGCCAAGGCCTTGCGCGAGCGCTGGATCGCCGGTGCCGCGCTCGACGTCTTCGAAAAAGAGCCCCTGCCCGCAGATTCGCCGCTGCGCGATCCCGCCATCGCTGACCGCTGCCGCCTATTCCCGCACTTTGCCAGCGCCGGCAAGATTACCCGCCTGTCTCCTGATCCAAACAAAGGTATGGCTGGACGTTGCGTGCAAGGACTGATCGATGTGCTAGAGAAGAACTACGGTGGCGACTACACCAAAATGCCTTGGGTGGTGAACAAGGAAGCCTTTAGCCGAGCAGCCTAGAGCTACGGAGGAGGAGGCAGGATGCAGGAAGCAGGACTTCCGGCTTCTGCTAGCTGCGTTTCCGGGCTGAAGCTCCTTGTCGTACAGCCCCATCTAATAGAAGGGAAAATCGCGGATGAAGGCGAGATTAACGGGGAGAAAAATCCTGAGTTGCGCAATAATAGCTCGCGTCTGGTAACAAGCGCCGTCTTCGGCCGTAGCCGACCATCACAGGAGAGATCATGAACAAACGTATTTATGTCGCCGCGTATAACCAATCGAAATTCGGCAAGCTCATGGCCATGACTGTGCCACAGATTGTCCGCAATGCAATTGAAAGCGTCTGCCGGCAGATCAACGTTACACCGTCAGCCATTGATGTTGGATCCATCGGCGCTGCCTGCAATTTCACTCTCAATAAGCAGGGGCTACTTTCCGGGCTGATGGCCATGGTGCCCGGAATGGAATCGAAGCCGATGGAAATGGTCGAGAACGCCTGCGCCTCGGGCGGCCAGGCCGTGTTGTCCGTCATCCAGAAGCTGCAACTAGGGTGGGGGGATACCGGAGTCGCTGTCGGCTACGAGAAGATGCGCGATAACGAAGGCAAGATGGACGGCAAGCTCATCGGCGAGGTGCTGGGATATTTCTCCTACCCGGATGAGCGCGACGGCAAGGTGTTCGTCTTCCCCCACCTGTTCGCCGAAGTGATGCGGGACTACATGAAGGAATATGGCGTCACCGAGGAACAACTGGCGCAGATTGCCGTCTGCGAGTACGGCAATGCCAAGTACAACCCGTGCGCCCAGATGAACAAAGTGCAGATCACGCTCGACCAGGCCATGAACATTGAGGGCGTCAACAAGTACATCGTGGATGGCCTGCCTCTGAAGACCTACGACTGCTCGCAAATCACTGATGGCTATGCGGCGTTGATCCTCGCCACCGAGGAAGGCCTGAAGAAGCTGGGTATACCCAAGGCAGAGTGCGTCGAGATCGCCGGATTCGCGCAGGCGACCGATCCGCTGAAGAAGCAAGGACGTGAAGTGCTCCGTCCGGCCGGCGCTTACAAGGCCATGAACAAGGCCTACGAGATGTCCGGCCTGAAGCCCAAGGATGTGAATGTTGCCGAGATCCACGATTGTTTCACCGTTATGGGCGCTCTAGGAACGGAAGTAATTGGCAAAGCCGAGCCCGGCAAAGGCGCCAAATATTGGAACGATGGCAAGGCGGCGGTTGATGGCGAGTGCGCCATCAACACCTCCGGCGGCCTAATCGCCAAAGGACACCCTGTGGGCGCGACTGGGATTGCCATGATCGGCTGGGCGGCGCAACAACTGCTGGGGAAAGCCCCGCAGGAGGTGCAGGTCAAGAACCCACGTGCCGCAGCCACCTTCAACATTGGGGGACCGATCTGCGCGTCAGTGTGCACGGTCCTGAAGCCGGTCGCCTGAGGCGACTTTGATTTGGCAATTCCTGGGGCGGGCCGTTGGGGCTCGCCCCAAAACGTTCTTGTATGCAGGTCGAACGCTGGAATCCAGAGCGCGATGATCCAAGAATTTCGTCGTCCGCGGCCTGGAGACTAAGTAGTCATGCCTCAGGGCGCGGAGCATAGCGCGGAGGTCGTCGGAGACCAGCCTGTCGTTTAGCCTCGATGCCGCTAAAATCCGCTGAGCCCGCCACCCTCCCTCCTCGTGGGACGCCACGCGGGCAGGCCTTTACTTTGTCTCGCGGGCTAAAACACTGGTTCGAGGGCAACATGGCTCAGCGGGGAGTCGCCGGCACGATCAGTAGCTTATTCCGTGAAGCTTTCGAGTTTGCTCGCGATTCCATGCCATCGCGTCTGCGCCAGCGCTGGGGCGATATCGATTTCGACTGTGACTTCGGCGTGGATACCACCGCAGCGAGGCTGGGTTTCCGCACGCGCCTGCTGGGCGCAGTGGCCGGTGGACACTATCAGCCCACTGAACCCGCGCTCTTCCACGAAATGCTCGATGCTCTTCCCATTGATTATCGCGATTTCACCTTCATCGACCTGGGCTCGGGCAAGGGCAGGGCGTTGCTGATGGCGTCAGACTATTCTTTCCGCCGAATTCTGGGTGTGGAATTGCTCCCCGAATTCCATCGCATCGCACTGCAGAACATCGCAAACTACTGCAGCCCCGGCCAGAAATGCTTCGCCATGGAATCCCGCTGCGGCGATGCGCTGCAATTCGAGTTCCCGCCCGAACCCCTGGTCGTCTACATCTTCAATCCATTTCCTGAATGCGGGCTGACCAAGGTCATGGTCAATTTGGAGCGCTCGCTTGAGCGCAACCCCAGGCCCGTGTACGTCGTCTACCACAATCCGATATTGGAGCACGTGCTGTCCTCAAGCTCAGCATTTCGGCGGATCGCCGGTACGTACCAATTTGCGATCTATGTGAGCAGTTAGTCCTGCGAGGAGGTTCTCAATGTCGCTCACCCGCCGCAGATTTCTTAGCATGGTTGCTGTTGTCTCATTCGGGGCGCGCATAAAAGGTTTGGAGCAGACCAAAAGCGCCAGAGGCGAGATGCCGTACCGCACGCTAGGCCGCACCGGCGAGCGGGTCTCGATCGTGGGACTGGGCGGATTCCACATCGGCTATCAGAAGGACGAAAGCGAGAGCATTCGCATCATCCGCGCCGCCATTGATAACGGCATCAATTTCATGGATAACTGCTGGGACTACAACGGCGGACAGAGCGAAATCCGCATGGGCAAAGCACTGCGCGATGGCTATGGGCAGAAAGTGTTTCTGATGACCAAGATTGACGGGCGCGACCGTGTCACGGCGGCCCGCCAGATCGAAGAATCGTTAAAGCGCCTGCAGGTGGACCATCTTGACCTGCTGCAGTTTCACGAGATCATCCGTATGAGCGATCCCGACCGCATCTTCGCTCCGGGTGGCGCCCTGGAAGCTGCTCTGGCGGCGAAAAGGGACGGCAAGGTTCGCTTCATCGGCTTTACCGGCCATAAGAGCCCGGACATCCACTTGAAGATGTTCCGCACCGCCGAAGCGCACCAGTTCACGTTCGATACGGTCCAGATGCCACTCAACGTCATGGACGCGCACTTTGACAGCTTCGAGAGGAAGGTAGTGCCGGTCGCCCTCGCACACCAGACAGCAATTCTCGGCATGAAGCCGATGGGCGATCACTTAATTCTTGAGAGCAAGACGGTTTCGCCGATCGAATGCCTGCACTACGCCATGAGTCTGCCCACCAGCGTTGTGATCACCGGCATCGACTCACTGAAGGTCCTAAACCAGGCGCTTGAAGCAGCGCGTACTTTTCACGAGCTGAACGCATCCGAAGTGGCGGCGCTTTTGTCGAAGACGGCGAATGCCGCCAGGAACGGCCAGTACGAGCTCTATAAGACCAGCCACCAATTCGACGGCACTTACCACAATCCGCAGTGGCTTGGGCCGGCATCGACGGCGTGGAGCAGAAGTCGGCGTAATCGTGATCTGTTGCTGTAGCCGCCGATCCCGGCGATCTCGGCGATTGCGGCGATCGGTGTAGAAGGGCATCTGCCGGCCGCTGTTCGCTGGTGTAGAATCACGGCCGCATGCCCTACCTACTGAAAACAGAGCCGTCGGAGTACTCCTTCGCGGACCTCCAGCGGGAAAGGACAACTGTCTGGGACGGCGTAACGAATCCTGTTGCTCTCAAGCACCTGCGCGAAATGCACGAGGGTGAGGAACTCGTTATCTATCACACCGGCGACGAAAAGCGCACTGTGGGAACGGCTTCAGTGGTTTCGGTGGATGCTGCTGATCCCAAATCCCCGCGCGTGACCATCAAAGCGGGGAAGCCGCTCGCACCTGTCTCATTGACTGAGATCAAGGCCAACAAGCTTTTCAGCGATTCACCACTGCTGCATCAGGGACGCCTGTCCGTGGTCCCGCTGACCGAGGCGCAGTACCGTTTCCTTACATCCCGCTGAGACCCGGATGCGCTAGAATCTTACTCTTCCACGGGAGGTGTCCATGATCAGCGCATCGCAGCTGCGATCTGGCATGGTGGTCCGCTTCGAGGGGCAA
>DASQXC010000240.1:0-9580 GCA_035639935.1 Terriglobales bacterium | reverse complement strand
GGAGAGGCAGAACGTGGGCCAAATACAGCAGGGCTAACGAAGGAGGCGATATGGCAGCCGGCATTCGAGAAGCAAAGCTGAGCGGGTTTCCCGCGTATATTTCCAAGTCCAAGCCGGAAGCACGAGTTCAGGCATACCAAGAGGCCTTCGAAGAGAATCGTCATCGCGTCTATTCGCTCGCGTTCTGGATGACCGACAATGAGCCGGCCGCGGAGGAGTTAATGGTCAACACCTTCTGCCGGGCGTTCGCGTTCAACTCTGACCTAGACTGCGAGAGCGTTGACCGCGCATTTATCGCGGAAATACGGGAACTCATGCCCCTAGGTTCTCTTACCCTCCAATGTGATGCATGCTCGGAAGTGATTAACTTGCGCCGAAACCGCAAGCGCGTGGATCTGGAACGAGCAGTTGTCCAACTGCCGGCCACTGAACGGTTGATTTTCCTTCTGCACGACATTGAGCGTTACGATCACTCTCGCACCAGCCGCCTGCTAGGGCTTTCCGAACAGGAAACTGCTTGCGGGCTGCATCAGGCGCGCTTGCGGCTGCGCGAACTTCTCGCCGCCATGCCTTAGCTTTATCGTCTCCTCGAAAACCCCAGCAAACCCGATTTTGGTTTGCTGGGGCCTTTACTTTTTCGCTGGCCCCATCGGAGCCACGACCGCCAACGGGCGGCTTTTTCTCGGTCCACAGGCCAGCTCGTCGGAGTGGAGTTTGAGTGCGCGCGCAGTCGGCCCCTTCATTGAGCTGCCTGGGTGAGGGCCGTTTCCTGGTGGTAGAGAGACTTCCATTTGCCGCCTTGTTTCACCAATACATCGCTGGCTACCAGTTCCCTCGGCAATTTCTCGCTTCCGCAGGAACCGTCTTGCCTGGCGCGATAGGTGACCACCATGGCGTCCTTGCCCGCCGCCTCCTGCTTGAAATCACTGAGCGAGTAACTGTTGATCATGCAAGCCTGGAGATCGCTCATGATCTTGTCTTTGCCGATCACACCACGCGAGTCGGCCATAAACGCATTGCTCGTAAGCCCGGCCTCAAATGCTTTCGTGTTCTTGTTCTTGAAATTCTCCCAGAGAGACTGAATAAGCGCTTGCGGCTCGCCACCCGCCTTTGTCGCTTTAGGTGCGGCTTTCGCTTGCGCTAGCGCAGTTGTTGATACCGCGCTTACGAGCAAGAGCACGGGGATGCTCCTCATAATCCTTCCTCCTTCCGACTCGGGATTATATCTGACCGCAACTTTACCCGGACTTCCCCGCAGAGTCTGTAGGATCGAAGTACCCGCCAATCGCATTCGGTATCTCGAAATAACCCTCAAACAGACTTTTTCAGCAGCCTGTTCAGCCCTGCCGTACAAAGCAAACCATAAACTGTCATCCTGAGCGCCGCCCGAACGAGCGCAGCGAGTGAGGGCAAGCGAAAGATCTCTGCCTCGCGCTTCGCTCGGGATGACAACATTGCTTATGCTATTTGCGGCGCGGCTAAAGCCGTGCCCCTCCGAAATCCATTTCAGCCCGAACTTCGTCTTTAGCAATGGAAACTGTTTTACAATGCGCTCACGATGCGCCGTACCGACGAACCCCGTTACGACTTCAAGCCGAGCAAGCGCACTACGCAGATCATCTTTGGAGAACGCCAGCATCTGCGGGCAATCCTCGTTTCGATCCGCCATTTCCAGGATAAGTATGAGGACTTGGATCGCGAGACCGAACTGCTCCAGAGCATGATCGAGTCACGCACTGCCGAGCTGAACCACATCAATCCTGGTTTTGACGAGCAGCTCAAGCAGGTGCGGGATGCCGATGCCAGCCCCGAGGATTTGAGCCGCCTGGCCCAGGCCGCGCCCGAAGACGACTGGCTGCTGCTGCGCAACATCGCCGAGCACCCGCACACGCCTCCGCAAATACTGGCCGCGCTTGCCTCTCATCCCTACGAAGCGGTGCGGGAAAATATTGCGCGCCATCCCCACGCGGACGCTGCAACCCTGGAGAAGCTGGCCTCCGAGGGTGGCAGCGAGTTTTGGATGCTGGTGTCATACAATCCGGCCGCTCCGCTCGAGCTGCGCCAACGCCTGCGCTCGCGCTTCGAAAGTGAACGCGCCGATGCCGCCCGGGCGGAGAAATGAAATCGGCCGCAGCGCTGGCATCAGGTGGTAATCGCTTCCACGCGTTTGAGAAATCCCGCACGCTCCTCTTCAAAAGCCTCGCGCTCGCGGCCGATGCGTGAGCTACTCCATCCCAGGACTTCGCCGACGCGCTGAGCGGCGGCACGGCCGCATTCCTTGCTCCAGCAGGCGCCCAGGGCCACCGGAACGCGACGCAGCAGGATGTCGCCGAGGGTCACGGCGCATTCCCGGCGCACCGCAGCTACGGCTTCCGCCACGATATGCGGAGAGTCCTCGCAAAGCGGCGCGCGCTGGCGTTCATCCATCGCTGCGGCGTGCGCGATCTCGGCCGCGTTCGCTCCGTGCCATTCTGCCAGCGCCCGCGCGGACGCTTCCGAGATGCGCGCCCGCTGCGCAACCGCGCGCGACCATCCCATCAGGGCAGACTCAATCTCGCGAGAAGTAGGCCCGCCGGCCAGCGCCGGCTCCAGGACCTGCAAGCCTAGCTTGCGCGCGCATTCTCGCGCCAGAAACGCCGCAGTTGTGAGCTTCCCGCCGACTACAGAAATCATGCCTCTGACCCCGTCATCCTTGTGGTCGTGGAGAAAGTGCCGGCGCGTGATGGCCGAAGCTTTTGCGCCAGGAGAGAAGGGCAGCGGCCGGACACCCGCGAAAGTAGCCTGCACATCGCTCCACGCCCAGGGCGCGCCGGGGAAGAGGCGGTTGAGAGAGGCGAAGAGATACTGAATCTCGTTGGACCCGGGCTCAGTCTTGCCGGGATCGTCATCATCGCGCACTTCGGTTGAGCCCACGAGCAGTTGCCCGTTCCAGGGGACGAGGAAGATGGGACGTCCATCCACGGCCTCGGCGTAGACAGCACAGGCGGGCGCCTCGGGGAACCGACGCAGCACGAGATGCGAGCCGCGCACGCCTCCGATGAGCGGCAATCGGGTGCGAGCGCTGGAAGCGGCGCAGACCTGGTCCACCCACGGGCCGCTGGCATTGATGATCCACTCAGCGCCCAAGCGGAACTCGCTGCCGTCAACCAGGCAGCGGGCACGCACGCCTGTAGCGCGCCCATCGCGCGCCTCGATCTCGAGGACTCGCGTGTGATTACGCGCTTCCGCGCCATGCTCCACAGCTTCACGCAGCCACTCCGCCACCAGGCGCTCGGGAAATTCACACTGCGCGTCGTCATAATGAAACAGGGACCAGCGCTGGCCGCTGTCGAGCAGGCGATCCAGCCGATCCAGCTCGCCGTCCAGCGCAGGCCGGCGTCCGCCGCCGAGAGTGGCATACAACCACAATCCCGCGCGTACCGCCAGCGCACTGTGGTTGCCGCCCTCGCCCACCGCCATTACGAACTTCAGCGGCCGGACCAGGTGAGGGCGCTCGGCGCGCAGCCGCTCGCGCTCTCGCAACGCTTGTCGCACCAGGCCGAATTCGCCGTGCTCGAGGTATCGCAGACCGCCGTGGATGATGCGCGTCGAGCGGCTGGTGGTACCGGAGGCGAAATCGTTCTGCTCCAGGATGAGGACGCGTTTCCCGCCGCGGGCACACTCTCGCGCGATAGCGACACCGTTTATGCCGCCGCCGATCACCACCACATCGAAGCGGTCGCCGGTCATTCGATCGGTTGGATGCGCAGTAACTCGGGAAGGGTAAGCACATCGTGCCGCGGCCCGCAGTCAACTTTCAAGGTTTCTGTGGGCCATGGCCACAAAAGGTCAAGACAATCGAACGGCTTTACTGCCCGATCAACGTCACGATCGCCGGATGGATCTCCCAGACCGTACGGACGAACTGCGAGCCGCGCTGGTGTTCGAAGTCCTGGAAGGCCAGCCCCAGGACCTGCACGGGGACCGCCGCGGGCAGCTCGCCGCTGTTGCCATTGAGAACGAAGCCGTGGGTCGCCAGTTGCTGCTGAATGGTGCGGCGCGCGGGGCAGAATTCGCGGTCGAGAGGGGTTTCCACAATCACCCGCGGCGCGGTCTTGTCGGGGACGTCGGAAATCTCGAGATGGAGGTCGCAGTCGCCCGGGACTTCCCACGCGAACTGCAGCCAGGCATGGGGAATCAAGAACTCCACTAGTTCGCGACCGTTGCGGGGGGCGTCGGCTGGCAGCGAGGGTCCCTGTTCCCACGCCAAAATATCAGCCACCGAGACGGTCTGGCCAGTGGGACCAGAAAGGCCGACGTGCTTGGCATCGTGGCGATAATCGCTGGAGGCTGGCTCGCTCGGCGTGCAGTTGCAAATATCCACCGCCGCATTCGAGCTGGAGCCAGGCACAGGACCCATGCTCCCGCCGCCGCAGGCCACAATGGCGAACACCAGGGCGGAGGTCAGCCAGCGAAAAATTGCGGCCTGGGAGCGCACGCCTCATTCGATGGCTGCTGCCCCGTCGCAAGTTCGCAGCTCGCCGGCAAAATCGAGAGTTGAAGTCCAGCAACCCAGGCGCGTTTCGTTGCGTTACATGATGAGTACCGAGTTGCGCGTAACGAGTATCCAACTTGCGGGCGAGATTTCACTCGGTACTCGGTACTCGCTAGCGTTCCAGTTTGAGAAACAAGATGCCCAATGGCGGCAAGGTCAGCTTCACAGAAAAAGGGCGGCCGTGATGAGCGATGGGTTCGGCCATCACACCACCGGCGTTGCCCTGATTGCTCCCGCCATAAATTTCGCTGTCACTATTAAGCAGCTCGCGCCACCAGCCGCCTTCGGGGACGCCGATGCGGTGGGCCTTGCGCATGACGGGAGTGAAATTGCCAACCACCAGGATGACGTCGTTGTAGCCGCGGCGCAGGAAGCTGAGAACACTGGAGTCGGCGTCATTCGCATCCACCCATTCGAAAGTGGCGGGATCGAACTCGCGCTCGTGGAGCGCCGGCTGCTCGCGGTAGACGCGATTCAAGTCGGCCACCAGCTTCTGCACCCCGGAATGCCAGGGGAACTGAAGCACCCACCACTCCAGGCTTTCCTCGTGGTGCCACTCGCACTTCTGGCCGAATTCGCCACCCATGAACAGCAGCTTCTTGCCCGGCTGCGCCCACTGATATCCGAAGAGCAGGCGCAGATTGGCGAACTGCTGCCATTCGTCGCCCGGCATCTTGCCGATCAGCGCGCCCTTGCCGTGCACCACCTCGTCGTGGGAGAGCGGCAGTACGTAGTTTTCGGTGAACATGTAAAGGCCGCGGAAGGTGAGCTGATTGTGGTGGAAGCGGCGATGGATCGGGTCCTTCGACAAGTATTTGAGCGTGTCGTGCATCCATCCCATGTCCCACTTTAGTCCGAAGCCAAGCCCGCCGACATACGTGGGCCGCGAGACCATGGGCCACGCGGTGGATTCTTCAGCGATGGTCTGTACGTCGGGATGGCGGCCGTACACGTCCGCATTCAGCTTCTGCAGATAGCTGATGGCCTCCAGGTTCTCGTTGCCGCCGTAGCGGTTAGGTATCCACTCGCCCTGGGGACGGGCGTAGTCGAGGTAGAGCATGGAAGCGACCGCGTCCACCCGCAGGCCGTCGGCATGATAATGGTCGAGCCAGAACATGGCGCTCGACAGCAGAAAACTGCGTACCTCGTTGCGCCCGTAATTAAAGATGTGCGAGCTCCACTCCGGATGGAAGCCCTGGCGTGGGTCGGAGTGCTCGTAGAGGTGGGTCCCGTCAAAGTAGGCGAGCCCGTGCGCGTCGCTGGGGAAATGCGAGGGTACCCAATCGAGAATCACGCCTACGCCGTGCTGGTGCAGATGGTCCACCAGGTACATGAAATCCTGCGGTGTGCCATAACGGCTTGTGGGTGCAAAGAACCCAGTGACCTGATAGCCCCAGGATCCGTAGAAGGGATGCTCCATCACCGGCATGAATTCCACATGCGTAAATCCCATGCGGTTGAGGTATTCGGCCAGTTTGGGAGCGAGTTCGCGATAGGTGAGCCAGCGGTTGCCGTCTTCGGGGACTCGCATCCATGAGCCCAAATGAACTTCGTAGATAGAAATGGGTCGGTTGAGAGAGTTGTGATGTTGGCGGGATTGCATCCAGCCGTGATCGCCCCAGTTGTAATTGATGTCCCAGACGACCGAGGCCGTCCGCGGCGGGACTTCGTTCTCGAAGGCATATGGGTCGGCCTTGTCGACGCTGTATCCCTGATATCGCGAGGCGACGTGGTACTTGTAGACGGTTCCGTGGCTCACCTCAGGGATGAAGCCTTCCCAAATGCCGGAGTGGTCGCGCGGGCGCAGGTAATGGCTGTCCTTGTTCCAGCCATTAAAGTCGCCGATCACCGCTACCGAGTAGGCATCCGGGGCCCACACCGCGAAATAAGTGCCGTGCTGCCCGCCAGCCTGGGCCAGGTGCGCGCCCAGCTTGTCATGGAGGCTGTTGTGGTTGCCCTCATTGAACAGGTGCAGGTCGTAGTCGCTCAACAGCGAGAAGTCGTAGCGCACGGCGCGGTTCTGAACGTCTAGCGGCATGAAACTATGTTATTTAACGCTTCCTGGGAACACAATGCCACAGGCTCACCCATGTTTTGGCTGAGTGCTGACTGCTGAGTGCTTTCCCAACACCAGAACAGCTGAGATCGGTCAGAGGCAAAATCTCGATCCGTACGGGTCTATTCTTAACAGCTATTAGATAAAAGGCTACCTATGTCATAACGGGCTGCGACTGTCAACCAAAATTGGCGAGCGAGATGGTATCATCCGCGTGAATACGCGGCGAGAATTTTTCCCTCCACAACCCACCCTTGGCAAGACCGGCCAAGGGTGGGGCACCCGCCAAGACTGTGGTGCCCTGATCGATGGCCCAATCTCCCGGTGAGCCGGTAACTGCGCCTTATGCTACGCTGACATTCAAGGTGCGCATCCTCACCAAATACATCCTGCGCGAAGTGCTGTGGCATGCCCTCATCGGTGCGGCGCTGTTCACCTTCGTGATCTTCATGCGGGATGTGGGACGCATCCTCGAGCTGGTGGTGCGCAACAGCGCGCCCCTGCCGAGCGTGGCCGAGATCTTCCTGTTCACCGTGCCGCAGGCGCTGACGTTCACCATACCTATGGGAGTGCTGGTGGGCATTCTGATCGGGCTCAGCCGGCTGGCGGCCGACAGCGAGGTCACCGCCATGCGCGCCAGCGGGCTGGGCGCGCGTCTGTTCTTGAAAGTAGTGGCCCTGTTCGCTCTCATGGCATGGCTGCTGGCACTTACCAATCAGCTTTATCTGGCGCCGCTATCCTCCGAATCGCTGGCCCGTTTACAGGATCGCCTGAAGAACTCGCAGGCGTCATATGAAGTCCAGCCACGTGTCTTCTACGAAGATTTCAACCCCAACTATGTCCTCTATGTACAGGATGTGAGTGCTGCTCCCAACGGGGCGCTGTGGAAGGGCATCTTTCTGGCCGACATCAGCACGCCGGGTGCACCCAGAGTCACGCTGGCACAGCGCGGCATCGTGAGCCGCGAGCCTCCACTCCAGAACGCCAAAAACGGGCGTTCTGGGATCCCCGGGAAGCACCGGCATCCCGGAGAGCCCGGCAGCACGGCGCTGCGCCTGCACCTGATCAACGGCAGCCAGCATGACGTCGATCCCAAATCTCCGGAGCAGTACCAGATCTCCACCTTTGAAGAAACCGACATCTCCATCCCCGTGCCCGAGCCGGAGACGCCGGAGGTGTCCAGCAGCCCGCCCCCCGGCGCCGGGCAGTGGCGGCATATCGCTGAAGTCCCCACCCCAGCCTTATGGCGGCTGGCGCACGCCAATGACCCCGGCGCACGCTGGTTCGCTATTGAGCTGCACCGCCGCTTTGCTCTCCCCGCAGCCTGTCTGGTGCTGGCGCTGGTGGGCATTCCTCTGGGTCTCTCGTCCAGGAAAGGGGGCAAGTCCACCGGGTTCGTCTTAACCATACTGCTGGTGGTCCTGTACTACTTCGCGTTGCTGACGGGCATTGGGCTGGCGCGGCAGGGGCGGGTCGCGCCGGCCTTAGGCGTGTGGATGGCCAACACCCTGTTCTTCGTGGCTGGGGCTTGGCTGCTGTGGCGCGTGGATCGCATGCCCCTGGAGATTGCCTCCCTGCGCCCGCTCTGGCTGGCCCTGAAGGGACGCATCCGCGACCGCCGTCAGCGCAGGCGAGGTGCCTTCCAACGCAAAGTCTCCCGCCGATACTTCGTGAACACACGTTTCCCGCAACTTCTGGACGACTATGTGCTGCGTGAGTTCCTCACTTACCTGGGATTGATCCTGGCGACTTTCATCGTGCTCAGCGTGGTGTTCAATGTCTTCGAATTGTTCGGGGACATTCTGCGAAACCAAGTGCCGGCGGTGACCCTGGCGGCATACCTGGTGAATGCCGTGCCGGGGAGCGTGTACTTGCTCATGCCATTGGCTGTCCTGATCGCTGTGCTGGTTACGTTCGGCCTGATGCAGAAAGCCAACGAGATCACCGCCATGAAAGCCACCGGCATCAGCATTTATCGCGCTGTCACCCCGGTGCTGCTGCTGGCGGCGGTCATCCCAGTCGGCCTGTTCCTGTTCGATCAGTTTTACCTGCCGCGCGCCAACAAGCGCCAGGACCAGCTCTGGAACGCCATCAAAGGCAGGCCGCCGCAGACCTACCTGCGTCCTGATCGCAAGTGGATCTTCGGCCGGCACTCGACTATTTACTACTACGAGTTCTTCGATCCCGACCGCGATCAGTTCGGCGGCGTTTCCGTCTTCGAGTTCGATCCCAAAAGCTTCGAGTTCACACGCCGCCTGTACGCTGCCCGCGCGCACTGGGAGCCGGGACTGGGTGAGTGGGTCTTCCAGCGCGGCTGGCAGCGCGACTTTCAGGGCGCCGCCATTCGCCAATACCGGACATTCGATGTGGCGGCCTTTGCGGAACTGGCGGAAGCGCCGCCGTACTTCAAGAAGGAAGTGAAGCAATCCTCGGAGATGAGCTATCAGGAGCTCAGAAAGTACATCCGTGACCTGCAGCAGAGCGGCTTCGACGTAGTGCGGCTGCGGGTGCAATTGCAGAAGAAGTTCGCCTTCCCGATGATCACCTTGGTGATGGCGGTGCTGGCCATCCCGTTTGCCCTGTCCACCGGGCGGCGAGGCGCGCTCGCTGGGGTGGCGACCGCGATCGGCATTGCCGTCATTTACTGGATAACCTCCGGCTTATTCGAGGCGATGGGCAATGTCAGCCAGTTACCGGCGATGCTCGCCGCCTGGGCCCCAGATGTGATCTTTGGCTTCGCCGGCGGATACGTGATGCTGAAAGTGCCCACCTGATCACCCGCGCAACCTCAGCCCCGCGCACCAGCATGTAAACGCCGAGCGCCAGAATCAGTAGCGACAACAACCTTCGGAAGGACCGCTCTGGGATTCTGCGCAGCACGTGCACGCCCCAGAACGTCCCCAATAGCACGCCGCCTGTTGCCACCAGCATCACTGGCCACGCACTCAACAATCCATCCCATTCCACGAGGAAATAAACCGGCATGCGAG
>DASQXC010000239.1:0-2909 GCA_035639935.1 Terriglobales bacterium | reverse complement strand
CAGCATGGTGGCCAGGCCGACCAATCCCATCAGGCGGCCCATGCAGAGCTCCCAGTTGTCGGTTGCCAGTTGCCACTACAGTTGCCGGTCGCCAGTCGCCAGTCGCCAGTTGCCAGATGTAACGCCGCCGTCCCGGCGGCGTCTGGCCGCCATTGTGGGCAAGATGCCCGCGCTACATTTCTATTCGCCCACTTCGACATGTCGCGTCCCCTGAATAATTTTGTGGATCAGCGGCCGCCGCGAACGCGGCGGTTGTAGTGCTATGGAATAGCTCCCCTCCAGCAGCCGCCGTGCTGCATGCAGCCGGGCGTCGGAATTGTAATGGATGGTTGCGAGCGGTTCCCCTGCTTGGACCGCGTCGCCGACCTTCTTGTGCACGACGATACCCACCGCGGGATCAATGGAGTCCTCTTTCTTTTCGCGGCCCCCGCCAAGTAGGAGGCTGGTAACGCCAACGTGCTCACATTGGATTGAAGCCACGAAACCAGCACTGGGGCTCAGGATGGGCAGCCGGGAGCGAGCCTGCGGCAGATGCCTGGTGTCGTCGATCACGCCAGCATCCCCGTCCTGCAGGGCGATGATCTCGCGGAATTTTTCCAGGGCAGCGCCAGAGGCGATCATCTCCGCTGCCAAACGCCTGCCCTCATCCAGAGTGGTGACTCGGCTGGCGAGGAACAGCATCCATGCTGCCAGCTCCAGGCACAGCTCGCGCAGGTCAGCGGGGCCGCCGCCGCGCATCACTTCGATGCATTCATCTACCTCGAGCGCGTTGCCGACTTTGCTGCCCAGGGGCTGATCCATATCGGTGATGAGCGCCACCATCTTCTTGTCCATGCGCACGCCCGTCTCGACCATAAGCTCGGCGAGCGCGGTGGCTGTCTCCTCGGACTTCATGAATGCGCCGCTGCCCGTCTTCACATCCAGCACAAGTGCGTCGATGCCCTCTGCCAGCTTCTTGCTCATGATAGAGCCGCAGATCAAGGGCGGGCTTTCGACTGTTGCTGTAACGTCGCGCAGAGCGTAAAGCTTTTTGTCGGCGGGAGCGATTTCCGCAGTCTGGCCGATCATCGCGCAGCCGCAGGTCTTGAGCACACGCCGGAATTCGGCGAGCGACAGATTGACGTTAAATCCCGGGATGGATTCCAGCTTGTCAAGTGTTCCGCCACTGTGGCCAAGGCCGCGGCCGCTGATCATGGGAACGGGCACTCCGGCTGCGGCTACCGTGGGAGCGACCACCAGCGAGGTCTTGTCGCCGACTCCGCCGGTGGAGTGCTTGTCCACCTTGCGCCCGGGCAGGTCGGACAAATCCAGCACACTGCCGGAGCGCAGCATGCTTTCAGTAAGCGCGGCAATCTCGGCGCGGCTCATGCCGCGCAACAGCACAGCCATCAGCCACGCCGCCGCCTGATAATCGGGGATGCGGTCGGCGGTATAACTGCTGACGAAGAATTCGATCTCTTCCGGCAACAATTCGCTGCCGTCGCGTTTCTTGCGAATGATGTCAATGGCGCGCATGGTCGCAGATTAAGGCCTGGTCGCGACAGCCTACCCATCCGAGAGAGGGAGCTTATCCTGCCAGAGCGCGTGATAAAAGAAGTTTCGGCGATGGTGCCGAGTGGATCTGCGACGCGGCTGTAGGCAGGGGCGCACCCTGCGGTGCGCCCACAGTTCTAGTGATCCTGGTGATGACCGGACTCGTGAGTTCGGAGGCGTGAGCGTATCTCACCACCGGGGAAGTTGGTTGTGTGCACGTTGACATACGCTGCACCCGCTCGGATGGCCTGCAGCATCTCGGCCAATCCAGCCGCTCCAGGATCTATCCCCTGTGCCGGACGGGGGATGACATCATCCTTCGTTAGCGTGCCGGTGATTGTCGCTGGATTGGTCAGAGGGCAGGCCTGAGGTGCCGGCACGCCCGCCGGAGGCGCCAGATTGGTACACAGAAACATCACGATCATGCCACTGGTCGCGGGCCGGCCGAAGTGAATATGGGCTTGGGTCACTGGGGAAGAGAGGTCCCGATACGTCAACTCATAGTTAATGGCCGTCCCATCTGGGCTGATGCTTGCCTTGAACTCGCCGCTCCCCGCAGTGTTGATGGTCAACGGCGTCTCTTGGTAACCGCTCAGGCGGGCCCGGATCGCTTCTTCTTCGTTGGCGGCGAGGGGAGCAACGATTACCGTCAACAGGATCGCAGCAACAAATAACATGCGCTTCATCTCATCCTCCAGCATCTCGTCCATGCTCATGGGGGGTGAGTAGCAGGACAGTAACAGACGCGGCGGGACTCTATACGCGCGCCCTGCGGGCTGTCAATGTGCGGGTTGTAACGATTTGTAAATGCGAGATCGAGGCCGAACTGACCGATTTCGTGATCCCCACGGACGACGTGCCCGAGGAAGCTCGCAAGGCCATCAAGCACTGGAGCCAGATGATTGACTACTGGGCGGTGGACTGGGACTACAAGGACGACACGTTCCATAACCAGTGGCAGTCCTACCGAACACGGCAAGAGCCCAAGATCGAGCTGTCCGCCAAGTACGCATACGCCGAACCCGGCTCCTAAAGGTCGTCGTGAAGGTCATCGACATCCTTGGCAACGATACAACCAAGACTCTCGATGTAAAGGTGAAGTAATTCAATGGCTCGCCGGAAACGTGCGGCACTTGCTAACGGGCAGACTGATCTCCTCGACATAACTTCTAAGCTCCGTACCGCGCCCTGTGTCCCCGCGCTTCGTGAGGCCGTGAAGGCCTGGGTTGCTGGTGGATACAAAGGCACCACCGAAACGACGCGCATCCTGCTGAACTACTGGTTCCGTACCGACCACAAGTTACCAACGGGGGCTCCATTCAAATACCACGGCTCGCAGGAGGAGGCGATTGAGACCCTGATCTTCATCTGGGAGT
>DASQXC010000238.1:0-9965 GCA_035639935.1 Terriglobales bacterium | reverse complement strand
CTGACGCTTACCTTCCCGCGGCGGCGGCCTTCAAGTCCTTGTTCTTGAGCACCTGGATAGCACGCCGCAATTGCTCGTCCTGTTTTTGGCGTTCCTCTTTGCGGAATTCCTGGTCGGGGCCATTGTCCTGATCTTCATCCGGCAGGACGATGTCGGCCGCGTCGGCATCGGCCACGATGATGTTGGGAGTGACGGCCGTGTCCTGGATGGCTTTGCCACCTGGGGTGTAGTACTTGGCAATGGTCAGGATGAGAGCGGAACCGTCAGGGATCTCGATCACCTTCTGCACGCCGCCGCTGCCGAAGGTCTTGTCGCCGACGACGTCAGCGCGTGCGTTCTCCATCACTGCGGCCGCCACGATCTCGGCCGGCCCCGCGGTGCCCCGATTGACCATTACCACCAGCGGCAGGTCGGTTACGTCCTTCTGCGGATCGGCGTTGAAGGTCTCCTTGGCGAACTTCTGCCCTTGCAGATAAGTGATGAGGCCGTGGTTGAGGAAGAGATTGGCGACGGCGATGCCCTCGTTCTCATCACCAAGCGAGCAGTCGCGCAGATCGAGGATCAGCTTGCGGGCGCCCTGCTTATCGAGCGCCTTAATATGGGCGGCGATCTCCTGCGCCCGGCCTTTGGCGAGCGCGTACGGGCGCAGATAGCCGATCCCATCCTCCAGCATCTTGTCGCTGATCTGCGGCAGCGCGACCACGTCGCGGGTGACGGTTACCTTCTGTGGCTCGGCACGGCGAGCGCGCACAATGGAGAAGGTGACGCTGGATCCCGGCTGGCCGATGAGCTGGCCGTTGATCTCGGCCAGCGACAGATCGCGCGTACTCTTGCCGTCAATGGCCTCGATGATATCGCCGTTCTCCAGTCCCGCCTTGTCCGCCGGCCCGCTCGGCAGCACCGAGATCACGGCGGCGTATCCGAAGCGCTTGGAGACCGTGGCGCCGACTTCGCCCTTGCCGTCGGTCCTGCGCTGCTTGTAAAGCTTGTACTCGGACGGACTCAGATAGCTGGAGTTGGCGTCCAGCGACTCCAGCAGACCGTGAAGCGAGCCATCGGTCACCGTCTGGATGTTAGGCTCCTCCACGTACTCGCTGCGGATGCGGGACAGCACCTCGCTGTAAACGCCAAGCTGGCGATAGGCGCCGTCATTGCTGGAGGCTTTTACCCCGAAGCCCCCGACCACGGCAAACAAAACAATTCCCAGGGATACAGTGACGATTAGTGCCTTCAATACCTTGGACATGTTTTTTTCTAGCGAGACTCACTTTGTGAGGCGTTGGCCGATTATAACCCGTACCCCCCGATTTCCCGAACGGTGGCGTACCTCACTTAGTTACTAAGACGCTTGCGGAGCTGCTTTCGTTTCACCAGATTGCCGGTATTTTGCCGCTCCCAGACCGGTGCACGCCATGAGTCACAGGGCTAGGGCAACAACCCCGCCGGAACTAAGAGTTTCGCCGTAATCCTCCAACCTCATTGCGCAGCTACGATTTGGCCCTTCTTGCGAGCGGCTTCGGCTCGGCACTGCCCGGAGCCAAGGGGGCCGTTTGGGTGTCTTCAGAAGGGCTCGGGTGCTGGTGGGGACATTATTGGCGCTGTCTGTTGTGCAGTGTGGGCCGTCGGGGAACAACTCCGATCCCCCAAGCACGACGGGACTCAGCTTGCGGAACGCTACCGTCTACGACAACGTCCAACAATGGACGGGGTGGCTCACCTGCGGAAACTGTGGTAACAGCGGAGCGCAGGGCAATACAGCCACTTACCAGATGATGCGGGGGATCAGTTCACCCTCCGAGAGCGGCAGTTCGGCGCAGTTTTCCATTGGCGGTACTTACCCTTACACGAATGCATATTGGTATTACCGGCACGATGCTCGCAACTCTGCCATGAGTTCCCTCATTTATGAATTCGACCTCTACGTGCCGGCCGGCAGTGAGAACGCGCCGCAGGCGATCGAATTTGAGTGCCAGCAACGCCTGAATGGATACGTGTACAACTTTGCATGGCAGGCCGAATATCCCAGTAGCCGCTGGCGCGTGTTCAACTACACCGCCAGGCAGTGGGAGGATGCAGGCATTCCTTTGCAGCGGTTTGCGCCCAATAGCTGGCATCATATCGTAGCCGAATACCACAACGATGCGACGGCGCACATGACGCATCACGACGCGCTCAGCATTGATGGAGTGCGCCACGCGGTGAACCTCGTCCACCTTGCCACGCCGACCGGCAATCAGACGAATGAATTCACCAATGCTTTTCAACTCGATCTGAACGGCGCCCCGATCCCCTACTCCGTTTATGTGGACAAGATGAAAGTCTCTCAGGTTGACTAGAAGCACTAACCCTCTGATGGGCGCCATCGATGTGTTCCCCGAAAGGCACCACTTGAATCGTCATCCCAGATGCCTGGAGCAGGCTCAGCAGATTTCGCATGAAAACCCGTACTCCATAAACCAGTTTTATGATTCCCAAATAACTATCAATTGGACTTATTATTGTGCTCACGTAAGCTAAGGACTCCTGCAGCTAGTCTTGCCTGAGTATGGAGCCGGCAGGTCACTTGTCCCGCAGAGGGCGCTTTTGGTGTGTTATGGCGGAGGAGAAAAGGCGTACCAGCGCGGCAATCACTGAAGGTGTTAGCCGGGCGCCGGCGCGCGCCATGTTGAAGGCCGTCGGGTTCACCGATGACGATCTGCATCGTCCCATTATCGGCGTGGCCAACACTTGGATCGAGATCGGCCCCTGCAATTATCACCTCCGGCAGCTGGCAGAGTGGGTGAAACAGGGCATCCGCAAGGCCGGGGGAACGCCCATGGAGTTCAACACGGTTTCCATCTCCGACGGGATCACCATGGGAAGCGAGGGCATGCGAGCGTCGCTGGTAAGCCGGGAAGTGATCGCCGACTCGATCGAATTGGTGGCGCGCAGCAATCTCTTCGATGGTGTGGTAGCCCTTTCCGGCTGCGACAAGACCATCCCTGGCACCGTCATGGCGCTGGCTCGGCTGAACGTTCCCGGCCTGATGATCTACGGCGGCTCCATCGAACCCGGCCGTTTCCAAGGCCACGACGTCACCATTCAGGATGTCTTCGAAGCGGTGGGGGCGCACGCCCGCGGGCGCATCAGCGACACCGAACTGGCGGAGCTCGAGAACCACGCCTGCCCCGGCGCCGGTGCCTGCGGCGGACAGTTCACCGCCAACACTATGGCCACGGCCACGGAATTCCTGGGCATTTCGCCCATGGGGAGCGCCAGCGTGCCGGCAACCGATCCCAAGAAGGACGAAGTCGGCTTCCAGGCTGGCGTGCAGATCATGGAGCTGGTGCGGCGTGAGCTGCGACCTTGCGCCATCATCACGCGCCATGCGCTGGAGAATGCCATTGCCAGTGTGGCCGCCAGCGGCGGCTCGACCAATGCCGTCCTGCACTTGCTGGCAATTGCGCGTGAAGCCGGGGTCGAGCTCTCAATTGACGATTTCGACCGGATCAGCTCGCGTACTCCTCTTGTTGCCGATCTCAAGCCCGGTGGCCGCTTCGTCGCTACCGATCTCTACCGCGCGGGCGGCATCCGCCTGCTCGCGCATCGGCTGAAGCAGGCTGGCATTCTGCATTCTGAGTGCATGACTGTCACCACCAGGACCATTGGCGAGGAGGCCGATACCGCCGTTGAGACTCCGGGGCAGGAGGTCGTGCGTCCGCTGGATCGTCCGTTGAAGCCCACCGGCGGTCTCGTGATCCTGAAGGGCAATCTCGCGCCCGAAGGCTGCGTGCTGAAGATAGCTGGACACGATATGCAGCGTTTCCGCGGCCATGCGCGGGTATTCGATCTCGAAGAGGACGCATTCGCCGCCGTGCAGCAGGGCCGCATCCGCGCCGGCGACGTGGTGGTGATCCGCTATGAGGGTCCACGCGGAGGACCGGGAATGCGCGAGATGCTGGCGGTCACGAGCGCGATTTCGGGCTCAGACCTCGGAGATAAGGTCGCTCTGCTGACAGACGGGCGATTCTCGGGAGCTACTCACGGCATGATGGCAGGACATGTGGCGCCAGAAGCGGCGCGGGGCGGTCCCATTGCTGCCGTGCGGGATGGCGACATGATCGTGTTCGACATTCCGCAGCGGCAGCTCCGGGTTGAGCTTTCCGAGCAGGAAATCAGTTCGCGCATGACGAAGTGGAAAGCGCCAGCGCCGCGCTATCCAAGGGGAGTGTTTGCCAAATACACAATGAGCGCGTCTTCAGCGTCACTGGGAGCAGTAACAATTTGAGACGAGATTTCAGCGCGCGAAGCGCGCGCTAGAACGTAGCCGGAAGTGGTCCAAACGGGGCGAAAATGCAGCCCGAAGGGCGGTATTTGCGTTAGCCCGGCGCGTGAGCGCCGGGTAAAGTGGAATAAGAACGTGAGCCCCGAAGGGGCGGCACAGGTTCTCACGCAGTCTCTAAAGGCCCTCGGAATGACAAAAATGAGTTGTTACGGCGTGGTGAAGCCGCGCCCCTCCGAAACAGGTGAGGCAATGACCAAGACGGGCGGCGAAATCATTTGGGAATGCCTGGTGCGTCAGGGAGTGAAATACGTATTCGGCTACCCCGGGGGCGCGATCTTGCCTGCTTACGATGCGATGACGCGCTATCCCATCCATCACGTGCTGGTGCGCCACGAACAGGGCGCCACCCACATGGCCGACGGTTACGCGCGGGCCGGCGGTGGCGTTGGGGTGGCCATCGCCACCTCCGGCCCAGGCGCCACCAACATGGTTACTGGCATTGCCACAGCGATGATGGATTCTTCGCCCATCGTGTGCATCACTGGGCAAGTCGGCAGTAAGCTGATCGGCTCCGACGCCTTCCAGGAAACCGACATCACCGGCGTGACCCTGCCCATCACCAAACACAACTACCTGGTCACGCGCCCGGAAGAACTGGCGCACAGCATTCGCGAAGCCTTTTACATAGCTGCCTCAGGGCGGCCGGGGCCGGTGCTGATCGACATCACCAAGGACGCGCAGCAAAGTTCCTGCGACTTCGATTGGGATGCGGCAACCCCGCAATTGCCTGGCTATCGTCCCGACCACTCGCCCGACGCCGAGGACTACGACCATGCCCTCTCGCTGATCAATAGCGCGCAGCGGCCCGTGATCCTGGCAGGACACGGCGTGCTCATCTCTGGAGCCATGCACGCGCTGCGGAACTTTGCTGAGAAAAGCGGCATTCCTGTGGCGCTTACGTTGCTCGGTCTGGGCGCATTTCCGGCCTCGCATCCGCTGAACCTCGGCATGATGGGCATGCACGGAGAAGCGTGGGTCAACAAGGCTATCCAGCAAGCCGACCTGCTGCTGGCGTTCGGCATGCGCTTTGATGACCGCGTCACCGGCAATATCAAGACCTATGCCCTGCACGCGAAGAAGCTCCACATCGAGATCGATCCGGCGGAAATCAACAAGAACATCAAAGTGGACGTCGCCTTGGTGGGCGATCTGCGGCAAGTCCTCCAACACTTGCTGCCCGATGTGGAGTCGGTGGACCGCTCTGAGTGGCGGCAGCACATAGACGAACTCAAAGGCGACTCGGCGGTACGCGACATTCAGAACCTGCCCGACAGCGGCCATCTCTACGCTGCCCACGTGATCAACGATTTATGGCGCGAAACGCAGGGCGGGGCCGTGGTTGTGACCGATGTGGGCCAGCACCAGATGTGGGAAGCGCAGTACTACCACCATGAACAGCCGCGCTCACTCATCACCTCGGGCGGGCTGGGCACCATGGGCTTCGCTGTCCCGGCAGCCATCGGCGCCAAATTCGCGCGCCCCGATGCCGAGGTCTGGGCTATTGTCGGTGATGGTGGCTTTCAGATGACCATGGCCGAGCTGGCCACGATGGTACAAGAGAAGCTCGACATCAAAATCGCCATCATCAACAATGGCTATCTCGGGATGGTGCGGCAGTGGCAGGAATTCTTCTATGGTCGCCGCTATGCGGCCACGCCACTATTGAGCCCGGATTTCGTCAAGCTGGCGGATGCTTTCGGTATGCGCGCCCGTGCTGTGCGGCAGCGCGCCGAGGTGGTCCCGACCATCCGCGAAGCCCGCGAGCATGCTGGTCCGATGCTGATCGATTTTCAGGTGGAGCAGGAAGATACGGTGTACCCGATGGTGCCGGCCGGCGCCGATCTGCACAACATGATTCGCCGCCCCAGTCCAATTGTGGAGACAGCCCAGGACGCTTAACCTTATGCTGAACACTTTTGTCGTGTATGTGGAGAACAAACCAGGGGTGCTGAACCGTGTGGCCTCGCTGTTCCGGCGGCGCGCCTTCAATATCGAGTCACTGACCGTCGGCCACACCGACAAGCCCGGCGTCTCGCGCATGACCATCGTAGTTGATACTGATGAGCAGGGCGCAAAACGCGCCGAGGCCAATCTATACAAGCTGGTGAATGTGCTCCTGGTGAATAACATCACGGGCAGCGCTTCGGTCATGCGCGACCTGGCGATGATCAAGGTAAATGCCACGCCGGAGAACCGTTCGCATCTGCTGCAACTGGTGCACGTCTTCCGAGCGCGGGTGGTGGACGTCGCACCGGAGTCGCTGATCATCGAGATCACTGGCACGGAGGACAAAATCGACGGCCTGCTGGAAGTGCTGCGGCCGTTCGGCATCCTGGAAATGGTGCGTACCGGGCGCGTTGCCATGTCGCGCGGCGCCAAAAGTGCAGTGGCGGCGGTCGGGGGAATGGCGGAGCTGGCCATCCCGCCCGAGATGCGGGACGACGAAGACGTGTCGTATTCGGTGTAAAAAATTTCCGCCGCGGATGTACGCGGCGAAAAGAGAGGACTCTCCATGCCCACGATCTACCACGACAATGACGCCGATCTTTCCCTGATTCAGGTGAAGAACGTTGCCATCATCGGTTACGGTTCACAGGGCCACGCCCATGCTCTGAACCTGCGCGATAGCGGTGTGCGAGTGCGCGTCGGCTTACATGGTGGCAGCAAGTCGCGCCCCAAAGCAGAAGCTGCTGGACTGACCGTCAACTCTGTCGCCGACGCCGCGAAATGGGCCGACGTAATCATGATGCTCATCCCCGATCCCAGCCAGCCGGCGGTATACCGCAGCTCAATACTGCCGCACCTCACCCCGGGCAAGATGCTGATGTTCGCCCACGGCTTCAACGTGCGCTTTGGCACGCTGGAGTTGCGGGCGGACATAGACATCACGATGGTCGCACCAAAGGCGCCAGGACACCGCATGCGCGAGCTCTTCACCGACGGTGCAGGAACGCCGTCGCTGTTGGCGGTCCATCAGGACGCGACGGGCACGGCCAAACCGATAGCGCTCTCCTATGCCAAAGCCATTGGTGCCACGCGTGCCGGGGTTATCGAGACCACATTCGCGGAAGAGACCGAGACCGACTTGTTCGGCGAGCAGACGGTGCTGTGCGGCGGGGTCAGCGCGCTGGTGAAGGCGGGGTTCGAAACACTGGTCGAGGCTGGCTATCAGCCAGAAATCGCCTACTTCGAATGCCTGCACGAGTTGAAGCTGATCGTGGACCTGATGTACCAGGGCGGGCTCAACTACATGCGCTACTCCGTCAGCGATACCGCCGAGCACGGCGATTACACCGGCGGTCCCCGCATCGTTACCGAAGAGACTCGCAAGGCGATGCGGCAGATCCTGAAAGAAATCCAGGACGGCACCTACGCGCGCCGCTGGATTGCCGAAAACGAAGCCGGCCGTCCCTGGTTCACCCAACAACGTATCAAGGAGCAGAACCAGTTGATCGAGCAAGTCGGGGAGCGCCTGCGCGCAATGATGCCCTTCCTCAAGCCGGTCACGGTACAGAAAGAGGAGCTGACGCAGCAAGCGGCCAAAGCCAAAGCGAGTTAGAGACTGGCAAATTGGGTGCTCCACCCGAGCTTCTTTTGCTCGGGTGGGGTATTGTTCACTGTCTCGCTCGCAGCAAGAGCAGCTAGGGCGAGGCATAAGCGCTTTCATTCCCCGACGTGGCCTTCTAGAATCCGCCAGGAGTAGGAACCATCGGTTCCTCCCCCTGACTCCAGGGATAGAATCTTACGCCGAGGAACCTATGCCTGACAGCGACACCCTTTTCGGCAACAACGCCGCTCAAGACCACGTCTTCGGCTTCAACACACGGGCTCTGCATGCGGGGCAGCGGCCGGATTCCGATACCGGCTCGCGCGCTGTGCCGATATACCAGACCACGTCCTACGTGTTCGAGGACACGGACCACGCGGCGGCGCTGTTCAACCTGCAGCGCTTCGGCAACATTTACACCCGCATCATGAACCCGACCAACGCGGTCTTTGAAGAGCGCATGGCCGCGCTCGAGCGCGGCGTTGGAGCGCTGGCGCTGGCTAGCGGCCAAGCGGCACAGTTCATCGCCATTACCAGCCTGCTGCAGCAGGGCGACGAAATGGTCGCCGCCAGCACGCTGTACGGTGGAACATACACCCAATTCGACGTGAGCTTCCGCCGACTGGGCATCAATACCATCTTCGTCGATCCGGACCATCCGGAAAACTTCCGCCGCGCCATCACGCCGCGCACTCGCCTGCTTTACGTCGAAACCATCGGCAATCCGCGCATGAACGTGCTCGACATCGCGGCCGTGGCGGAGATTGCCCATCAGGCGGGGCTTCCCCTGGTCGTCGATAATACGTTCGCCTCTCCCTACCTGTGCAGGCCCATCGAGCACGGCGCTGATATTGTCGTGCACTCGGCGACTAAATTCATTGGTGGCCACGGAACTTCTATTGGCGGGGTGATCGTGGATAGTGGACGCTTCCCTTGGGACCAAGGCGCATTCCCGCAGCTCCTCGAACCCAGCAAGGGCTATCACGGCATCCGCTTCTACGAAACTTTCGGCGATTTCGCTTTCATCATGAAGGCGCGTGTGGAGGGCCTGCGCGATTTCGGCCCAGCGCTGAGCCCGTTCAATGCGTTCCTATTTCTGCAGGGCCTGGAGACCCTGGGCCTGCGCATGGAGCGTCACACCGAAAACGCATTGGCGGTAGCTCGGTTTTTGACCGAGCATCCGGCGGTCGCTTGGGTCAATCATCCCGGGCTGGAGTCGAGCCCGTATCGCAAGCTGGCCGAGCGCTATCTGCCGCTAGGCTGCGGGGCGATTTTGACCTTTGGCATCCGAGGAGGCCTGGAGGCCGGACGGAAATTCATCGAGTCACTACAAATGTTCTCCCATCTCGCCAACGTGGGTGACGCGAAGAGTCTGGTCATTCACCCCGCCTCAACTACGCATCAGCAGCTCACCGATGCGGAGAAGATTGCTTGCGGCGTCACCAATGACCTGATCCGGCTTTCGGTCGGATTGGAAGATATAGAGGACATCATCTGGGACCTAGATCAGGCGCTGCATGCCTCACAGCGTGTCGCGGAGCATAGCTGGACTGGAGCCCGCGCATGACCACAAAAGCAGCCGAGGTATGCAGATTCGCTTCCGCCGACGGCGTGGCCGCAAGTTCGCCGGTCAATCACAGTCGCTTTGCCACCACCGCTTATGATCGCCTGCGCATTTTAGAGAGCTATAAGCGAATCGCGATGGTCGGGCTGTCGTCGAATCCGTTCCGGCCGAGCCACTTCGCGGGGATCTATCTTCTCTCGGAAGGCTATGACGTAATTCCCGTGAATCCGCGCGAGAAGCAGATTCTGGGTCGGACCTGCTATGCCAGCTTGCGCGATGTCCCTGGAGTGGTCGAGGTGGTGGACATATTCCGCGAGCCCTCCGCTGTGCCGGCAATTGTGGAGGAGGCCATCGCCATCGGCGCGAAGGTAGTCTGGATGCAGCTTGGCGTGATCCACGAAGCTGCCGCCGAACGGGCGCGGCAGGCCGGACTCGAAGTGGTGATGGACCGCTGTATGAAGATTGAGCACGCGCGCTTTTTTGGCGGGCTGAGCACGATTGGGTTGAATACTGGCATAATCGCGGCGCGG